>NZ_CAXAHB010000005.1:0-54816 GCF_963968385.1 uncultured Oceanicoccus sp. | reverse complement strand
GCACAGCATAAGCCATTAATTTTAAACAGGAAGCCCATGCGCGCAGTATTTTTTGCTCTACTTTGTACTCTTTCGCTGACCCAGTCGGCAAGCTTGTTTGCCAATACTGATAGCCTTAGCTTAACCGCCAGCAATGTCATAGGTGCAGACAATCAATTTCTTCCCGTTGAACAGGCTTATCGATTAAGCACAGCATTTGATGCTGCCGGAGAGCTGCGCCTTTATTGGCAAATTGAAGATGGCTACTATTTATATCGCCATGGCTTTAAAGTAGAACTCAGCGCCAATGGCGAAACACTTACCACCGATCTGCTTATCCCCAAAGGCTTGACCAAAGAGGACGAATATTTTGGTCGAGTTGACGTTTATTATAATTACGCCGACCTTAGCCTAAAAGGTATCCCCAACTCGGCCAATCTTGCTTTAACCGTCACCAGTCAGGGCTGCGCTGATGCAGGTCTTTGCTACCCACCCCATTCTGAATATTTTCAGCTCGACGGCCAGCAACTTAGCGTTATTAAAGTAGACCGGCCAGTTGCGGCATCAGCAGATAACGCGGCTATAGCCGCCGCAAAACCATCCGGTGGCTTGCTGTATATGCTATTACTGGCCATGCTGGGTGGTGCGATTTTAAATTTAATGCCCTGTGTTTTTCCGGTACTCAGCTTTAAAGTCTTGGCCTTTGCTAACAATAACAACCATACCCCTATCATCCATGGTGTTGTTTACGCCGCAGGTGTCGTGATCAGTTTTGTTGCCGTGGCTGCGATATTGGTATCACTGCAAAATGCCGGTGAAGCAATTGGCTGGGGCTTCCATTTACAGTCACCGTGGCTGGTTGCGGCGTTGGTTTATTTGTTTTTTGTGATGGGCTTAAGTCTTTCCGGTTTTATTGAATTGGGCAGTAGCCTAATGAATATTGGCGGCAATCTGGCGCAAAAATCCGGCTATAGCGGTAGCTTTTTTACTGGTGTTTTGGCCACGGTGGTTGCCAGCCCCTGCACTGCGCCCTTTATGGGAACCGCTTTAGGCTATGCCATCACTCAGCCGCCTGCTATTGCGTTATTGGTTTTTGCCGCGCTTGGTGTCGGCATGGCCTTACCCGTGGTGATTTTAAGCGGCTCACCCAAGCTGCTAAATAAAATCCCCAAGCCAGGTCCGTGGATGGAGCGCCTTAAGCAACTATTGGCCTTTCCGCTTTATGCGACAGCCGTTTGGTTAAGCTGGGTGGTGGGCAAGCAAGTCGGTGTCAATGGTATGGCCTTGCTACTGTTAGGCTGCGTCCTGATTACCTTGGCGCTATGGTTATGGAGCGATCGCCTGTGGCAACGTCTAATAAGTGCCTGCTGCGCTGCGCTGGCCATCGCCATACTCACTAGCCCATCAATAAAGCCCATGGACACTGCAACGCAGAATGATAGTGAGTGGCAGGCTTATAGTCCGCAAACACTGGCCGAACTTCGCGCTCGAGGTACGCCGGTATTTCTGAATATCACAGCTGACTGGTGTATCACCTGCTTGGCTAATGAAAATCTCACCCTCAATACCGATGCCGTCAAACAGGCTATCCAAACCTCTGGGGTGGTTTATCTAAAAGGCGACTGGACCAATCGCAATGCCATGATTACTGCACTACTTAAAAAACATGGTCGCAACGGTATTCCGCTTTATATAGCCTACCCCGCCGACCCGCAAAAACCCGCTATATTGCTACCGCAAATTCTCAGCCAAGATATTGTGATTGATACCTTGCAAGCGATCGCTGTCAGTGGCGATCAGCTCAGAACTCGCTAAGTTATCACTCTAAGTTCTCCGATAGTGCTTCGAACTCGAAAATTCGTAAAAATAGCCCTTTTCAGCCGTCCAGAAAACGGATTTTTTCGGATGATCGCCAATAAGACAACTTTTTGCAGAAGATAGCCGCAATATCGACTCTTTTGTCCACTTTTAGCCAAAACTCCGCCTAACATGCCAACATCTTGAGCGATTTTGTTTGCATCTTGCTAAATTTGAAATATTTTATGCAGACATCTTGCGGGAAAATGTTGCGATATTGCACTTATCTTCATTGAAAACAACAAAAAATAGACTAAAATAATTTTTTAAGGCAGAATCGCCACACTGATTATAAAAGCAGCCAACCTAGCGCAAAGACGGAATACCACCATGGCATCGATATTGGTACTACACGGCCCCAACCTCAACCTGCTAGGCAGTCGCGAACCAGAGATTTATGGTTCAGAAAAGCTTGATGACATTAACACCGCGCTTACCGATGCCGCGCTAGCCGCTGGCCACCATCTGTTGACGATGCAGAGCAATGCGGAATATGAACTGATTGAACGCATTCATGACGCCCGCATGGAAGGCATTAACTATATTATTTTTAATCCCGGCGCATTGACTCATACCAGCATTGCGTTGCGTGACGCTCTGCTCGGCGTCGATATCCCCTTTATTGAAGTGCATATTTCTAACGTTTATCAACGGGAAGAATTCAGACAATTTTCTTACCTATCTGATATTGCCGAAGGCGTTATTTGCGGGCTGGGTAGCCAGGGCTATTTGCTAGCCTTGCAAGCGGCTATCAGTCAGGTTGAACGCTAATTTACTGATCATTTAAACGACGACCTTAAGAGAATTACCATGGATATACGCAAAGTAAAAAAACTGATCGAATTGCTCGAAGAATCGAACATCGATGAGATTGAAATAAAAGAAGGCGAAGAGTCTGTGCGTATCAGCCGCAACTCGGCTGCGGCGGCCGCACCGGTTTATGCAGCACCAGCCGCACCGGCAACAGCTACAGCCGTTGCCCCTCCTGCAACACCCGCACCCGCACCGGCAGAAGCACCCGCGACCCCAGCAGCTTCAGATGCCTCTTCGGCATTAACAGGTCATATCATCAAATCACCGATGGTGGGCACTTACTATCAGGCAGCATCGCCTGGCTCACCGCCGTTTGTTGAAGTAGGTCAGCACGTTAAGGTTGGCGATGTTATTTGTATCGTTGAAGCCATGAAGATGATGAATCAAATTGAAGCGGATAAAGCCGGTGTTGTTGAGGCTATTTTGGCCGAAGACGGTCAGCCGGTTGAATTTGATCAGCCATTAATCACCATCGTCTAACAACAAGCATTTACCGTCTTGTTTTAAGCTGGAAATAATTTCATGTTGGAAAAAATAGTTATTGCCAACCGCGGC
This sequence comes from uncultured Oceanicoccus sp., assembly GCF_963968385.1. Lineage (NCBI taxonomy): Bacteria > Pseudomonadati > Pseudomonadota > Gammaproteobacteria > Cellvibrionales > Spongiibacteraceae > Oceanicoccus > uncultured Oceanicoccus sp. The sequence continues at coordinate 51,612 of NZ_CAXAHB010000005.1, read as the reverse complement.
GAGATTGCACTTCGCATTCTTCGTGCCTGTAAAGAACTGGGCATCAAAACTGTCGCGGTTCACTCGCAGGCTGATCGAGATTTAATGCATGTGCGTCTTGCCGATGAGTCGGTCTGTATTGGCCCCGCACCATCACCACTGAGTTATCTAAATATTCCTGCCATTATTAGCGCAGCGGAAGTCACCGACGCGGTAGGCATTCACCCCGGTTATGGTTTTCTTGCCGAAAATGCCGATTTTGCCGAGCAGGTACAAAAAAGTGGCTTTACGTTTATTGGTCCCTCGGCTGACACCATCCGCCTGATGGGCGATAAGGTTTCGGCCATTGACGCGATGCGCACAGCTGGCGTACCTACAGTGCCAGGCTCTAACGGGCCGCTACCTGTCGACGATAAAGAACGCTGTTTAGAGATTGCTCGGGAAATTGGCTACCCTGTCATTATTAAAGCCGCCGCCGGTGGTGGTGGACGCGGTATGCGCACGGTACAAAGCGAGGCCGCACTACTGAACTCCATTCATGTGACCCGAGCTGAAGCCGCTGCCGCGTTTGATGACGGCACCGTCTACATGGAAAAATTTCTGGAAAACCCGCGCCATGTTGAAATTCAGGTCATGGGCGATGGCCAAGGCAATGCGGTGCACTTTTATGATCGTGATTGCTCGTTACAACGGCGCCACCAAAAAGTCTTGGAAGAAGCGCCTGCGCCCGGCATCCCCGACGATGTTCGTGAAGAAGTTTATGCAGCCTGCGTCAATGCCTGTATCGAAATTGGCTATCGCGGTGCCGGCACTTTTGAATTTCTATATGAAGATAACCGCTTCTATTTTATTGAAATGAATACCCGTATTCAGGTCGAACACCCGGTTACTGAAATGGTGACCAACTTTGACCTGATCAAAGAACAGATTCGTGTTTGCTCAGGCGAAAAATTATCCGTTACGCAATCCGATATTAAACTCAGCGGCCACGCCTTTGAGTGTCGTATTAATGCCGAAGACCCAAAAACCTTTATGCCCTGTCCCGGCATGGTAAAAATTTATCACCCGCCAGGCGGCTTGGGAGTTCGGGTTGATTCGCATTTATATAGCGGCTATGCCGTGCCGCCAAATTACGATTCCATGATCGCCAAGGTTATTACTTGGGCAGAAGATCGCACCACCGCATTGGATCGTATGCGCAGTGCACTGGATGAAATGGTGATTGACGGTATCCGTACCAATATCCCGCTGCAGCAAGATCTGGTGAGAGACGGGCCATTTCGCGAAGGTGGAACCAATATCCACTATCTTGAAAAGAAACTCGGGCTCTAAGTCTAGCTTCAGGCGCTTCATCGGCGCCTAATTTTTTAGCTGTTAATCGATAGCGCAATCTCCTATGTCATGGTTACAACTTAGAGTCGATACCTGCCGCGAAACCACCGAGGCGATTGAAGATGCTTTGCTGGCAGCCGGTGCTGTGTCGGTGACCATGGAAGATAGCGCCGACCAACCGATACTCGAACCGGCGGTGGGCGAAACACCGCTATGGAAGCAAACTCGTGTCACCGGTTTATTCAGTGCCGACACAGAAACCACTCAAGCAACGGTTATCGCCACGGCAAGTTTTGGCCAGAGCCTGCCCCCTTATCGCTGGGAAATTTTAGAGGACAAAGACTGGGAACGGGAATGGATGCAAAACTTCCATCCGATGCGCTTTGGTCAGCGCCTATGGATTTGTCCTAGCTGGAAAACACCACCGCAGGCCGATGCCGTTAACTTAATGCTGGACCCTGGCTTGGCGTTTGGCACAGGCACACATCCAACCACGGCGCTGTGTCTGGAATGGCTGGATAGCTGCACTCTAAAAGATAAAACCGTGATCGATTATGGCTGTGGCTCGGGTATTCTCGGCATTGCCGCACTGCTACTGGGCGCTAAAGAAGTAATGGCGATCGACAACGACCCGCAGGCATTAATTGCTACTCAGGACAACGCCAAGCGCAATCATATTGACAGCAGTAAACTCAATGTCTATCTGCCTGATGACGCCCCCACTGATTATCAGGCCGATATTATGCTGGCCAATATCCTTGCCGGCCCATTGGCAGAGTTGGCCCCCTTACTTAGCCAACTCACTGTGGCCAGTGGCCAACTAGTGCTATCAGGGATTATCAATAGCCAAGCCGCCAAGCTGTTAACCGTTTATAAACCATGGTTTGAGATGGAAGCGCCGGCATTACACCATCAATGGGTGCGACTCTGCGGCAGGAAGAAGGCTTAAAACCAATCATGGCTATTGAAACGGGAATAAGATAAGCGCTGGTTTTATCACGCACCATTTACCATCAACAAATACCATGGAGATAACAGCAGTGAACACGGTAGTTAAGGCCACCACCCCGCCAAAACGATACAAGCCAGAAACTATCAGCCCCTCTCAAAGTCAACAAAAAAATTGTACAAAAGTTGTGCGATAAAACTTTATCTCGGACTCACTTACCATTATGATAGCGCCTCTTTTTTGAGCAGGGTCTGGCAGATATTGAGTGCACCGCTGCGAACTGTGAAAACAGTCGCACAATATAGCCATAAATCTATAGCCACAAATCTCCCAGCCAGGCTCCAACAGATCAATATCGTCTGTTATTAGCGTACTATCAGTCATTCACTATCCGGAATGTACCGTGTTTCAAATTGGCCCTTATGCATTGGCCAGTCGTGTTGTGCTTGCACCTATGGCTGGCGTTACCGACCTCCCGTTTCGGCAGTTATGTCGTCGGTTTGGGGCAGGCTTGGTGGTATCCGAGATGGTTACCAGCGATACTCGATTGTGGCATACCCGCAAATCGCAGCACCGCTTAAACCATATTGGCGAAGCCGAACCTCGATCCGTGCAAATAGCCGGTGGCGATGCGCAGACAATGGCCACAGCGGCGGAACTCAGTGTCGAACGCGGTGCGCAAATTGTTGATATCAATATGGGCTGCCCGGCAAAGAAAGTCTGTAAAAAAGCCGCCGGCTCAGCCTTGCTAAAAGACCAAGCACTGGTAACAGAGATATTGCAGGCCGTGGTTAATGCCGTCGATGTACCGGTAACCTTAAAGATACGCACCGGCTGGTCACCGGAACAACGCAATGGTTTAGATATAGCGCGTATTGCAGAAGATAATGGTATCGCGGCACTGGCCGTACATGGCCGAACCCGAGCTTGCCGATTTAACGGCACAGCCGAATATGACACCATTGCCCAAATCAAATCAGCAGTGGATATACCCGTCATCGCCAATGGCGATATCGATTCACCGCAGAAAGCTTTGCAGGTGATGCAATACACCAACGCTGATGCGGTAATGATCGGACGTGCAGCTCAGGGTAGACCCTGGCTATGCCGAGAAATAGATCACTATCTAACGACTGGTGAAATTATAGCGCCGCCAGATAATCATGAGATTAAAGGTATTTTGCTGCAACACCTGAATGCCCTACACGCCTTTTATGGCGAGTTTATGGGGGTCAAAATCGCACGTAAACATGTGGGCTGGTATTTACAGACAACAAGCCAACAAGCCTTGGCCAACGCTAAAAAACATAGCACTGAATTTCGCAGTCACTTTAACCAGCTGGAATCAGCAGCATCACAACTTGAAGCGATTGAAAACTATTTTCAACCGACATTGAATCAACAACCAACTATCAATCAGCAAGGCAGTATCCGCAAAGACCTGCCGGCAACCATTAAAAATAAAGAGGTAATAGCGGCATGAAAAACAATGACACTCTCCCAAGCAGCGCACCAACACCCGTCGCTGAAATGGTGTCAGACTTTGAGCAAACGGAACAGGATGCACAAAAGCAACATCTGACCAATGCCCCTGTCGCTCAGGCACAGACTTTACGCGACAGTGTATCGATTGCTTTAAACAATTATTTTGCCCATCTCGAAGGTCAAGACGTCACAGACGTTTACGAGATGGTGTTATCAGAAGTAGAAGCACCATTACTTGAAGAAGTAATGAAGTACACCCGTAATAATCAGACTAAAGCGTCTATCTTGCTCGGCTTAAACCGCGGCACACTGCGCAAAAAACTAAAGCAGTACGGTTTGTTATAAGCCCATCTATTACAAGGTAAAGGGGTGATTAGTTCACCCCTTTTTCCGTTTTATGTTTTTACATTATTTTTAAACGTTCACCTTTTAATTACAGTAGCCACAACACTATGAGCAACGATCAAAACCTTCGGCCTATCAAGCGTGCATTAATCAGCGTGTCCGACAAAACCGGCATTGTTGAATTTGCCCAAGCCTTACAAGCACAAAACGTAGAAATTCTTTCTACCGGCGGCACTTATAAATTACTGTGCGATAACAATATTGCCGCTATAGAAGTGTCGGAGTACACCGGCTTCCCAGAAATGATGGATGGTCGAGTAAAAACCCTGCACCCAAAAGTGCATGGCGGCATTCTTGCCCGCCGCGGTCAGGATGATGCCGTCATGGCAGAACATGGTATTAACGCTATTGATATGGTGGTGGTTAACCTTTACCCCTTTGAACAAACCGTTGCCAACCCTGATTGCTCACTGGAAGACGCGATTGAAAATATTGATATTGGCGGTCCAACCATGGTACGTGCAGCCGCTAAAAATAATGCTTTCGTCAACATTGTAGTCAATGCTACAGATTACCCCGCCATTATAGAAGAAATGCAACACAATAATGGCGCCACTTCACAAGCCACCCGTTTTGATTTAGCGATTAAAGCCTATGAGCATACCTCGGCTTATGATGGTGCCATTGCCAATTACTTTGGCCATAAAGTGCCCGGTGGTAACGATAATTTTCCGCGCACCTTTAATAGCCAATTTACTAAAACCCAAGATATGCGTTACGGTGAAAACTCGCATCAAAACTCAGCGTTTTATATTGAAAAAAATCCGCCAGCGGGTTCGATTTCTACCGCAACACAATTACAGGGCAAGGCATTATCCTATAACAATATTGCCGATACTGATGCGGCGCTGGAATGTGTTAAGCAATTTTCTGAACCTGCCTGCGTGATTGTAAAACATGCCAACCCCTGTGGTGTTGCGATCGCAGCGGATATTAAAACCGCCTACGATCTGGCGTTTGAAACCGATACTGAATCGGCCTTTGGTGGCATTATCGCGTTTAACCGCGAACTGGATGCGGCCACCGCAGAAGCAATTTGCCAACGTCAATTTGTTGAAGTGATTATTGCACCGACCGTTGCAAAAGCGGCTGTCGATGTCGTTACCGCTAAGAAAAATGTTCGCCTCTTAGAATGTGGTCAATGGGGCGACGCCGTTGCCGACTTTGATTTCAAGCGCGTTAATGGCGGCTTGTTAATTCAGGACCGCGATTTGGGTGTTATCACTGAAGCCGATTTAAAAATTGTTACCAAACGTCAGCCCACAGACACTGAAATTCGCGATTTATTATTTACTTGGAAAGTGGCCAAGTTTGTTAAATCAAACGCTATTATCTATGGCCGTGACGGTCGCACCATTGGTGTCGGCGCCGGCCAAATGAGCCGAGTTAATTCCGCACGGATCGCAGGTATTAAAGCTGAACATGCCGGCTTGGAAGTTAAAGGTTCGGTGATGGCCAGTGATGCTTTCTTCCCATTCAGTGATGGTATTGAAAATGCTGCTGCCGCAGGTATTAGCTGCGTTATTCAGCCCGGCGGCTCTATCCGTGACGATGAAGTGATTGCCGCGGCGGATAATGCCAATATGGCCATGGTCTTTACCGGTATGCGTCACTTCCGCCACTAAAAAGAAAGAGAGCAAAACAATGAATGTACTGATTATTGGTTCTGGCGGTCGCGAACACGCTCTGGCCTGGAAGGCGGCTCAGTCAGCCGCTGTTGAAACTGTTTTTGTTGCGCCCGGCAATGCCGGCACAGCTATAGAGCCGAACTGCACCAATATTGCGATTGATCCGATGGAGTTTGAAGCGCTGGCAGCCTTCGCCGCCGATAATGCTGTAGGCCTAACTATTGTTGGCCCGGAAGCACCATTGGTTGAAGGCGTGGTTGATTTTTTTACAGAAAAAAACCTGCGCTGTTTTGGTCCTGATAAAGGCGCTTCACAACTCGAAGGGTCTAAATCTTTTACCAAAGATTTTTTAGCGCGTCACCATATTCCCAGCGCGGCCTATCAAACCTTTACTGAAATTGATCCAGCCCTAGCCTATATCAAACAGCAAGGCGCGCCCATTGTTGTTAAGGCGGATGGTTTGGCGGCAGGTAAAGGCGTTATTGTTGCCATGACTGAAACTGAAGCTGAAGCAGCTGTTCGCGATATGTTAGCGGGCAATGCGTTTGGTGAAGCCGGCCATCGTGTTGTTATTGAGGATTTTCTTGAGGGCGAAGAAGCTAGCTTTATTGTCATGGTCGATGGTAAAAACATTTTACCGATGGCCACCAGCCAGGATCACAAACGGGCAGAAAATGGCGATCAAGGCCCCAACACCGGCGGTATGGGTGCATACTCTCCGGCGCCTGTGGTAACCGATAAAGTTTATCAACGCATTATGCAAGAAGTGATTGAACCTACGGTGGCCGGCATGGCGGCCGAGGGCAATGATTACACTGGTTTTCTCTATGCAGGCTTGATGATTACTACCGATGGTGCGCCAAAGGTCATTGAATATAATTGCCGTTTTGGTGACCCTGAAACACAGCCTATTATGATGCGCCTGCAAGGTGACTTAGTAACCATGTGTAACGCTGCCTTGGATGGTAAGCTGGATACCATGTCAGCCGAATGGGATTCACGCAGTGCTGTTGGCGTGGTGCTAGCCGCAGGCGGTTATCCGGCCAGCTATGCTAAAGGCGCTGTTATTTCCGGTCTTGATGCCGCTGCTAAAATCAGCGATAGTAAAGTCTTTCACGCTGGTACTGCCTTAGATAATGGCAATGTTGTTACCAGTGGTGGTCGCGTACTGTGTGCAACTGCCTTGGGCAACAGCGTTACTGAGGCTCAGCAGCAGGCTTACCAACAGGTTAACGCGATCAGCTGGGACAAGGTCTATTATCGAGATGATATTGGCTACCGCGCGATTGAGCGGGAACAGAATTAAGGCTAAACCTAACGAGGTCACTATGCAGCGCCATCTATCCTTTGTCGACAAACTGATAAGCAATGCTGATCAGGCGCTGCGCACGCTGGTTCCCAGTGCTGCAAACTCCATAGCCCCAAGTCCCGCCGCAAAAAAAGATCATACTGAACTTTCTGCGCAAGAACAAAAACATATTACCGGCTTAATGCGTATTAATCATACTGGTGAAGTCTGTGCCCAAGCGCTCTATCAAGGGCAGGCATTAACCGCCAAACTGCCTGAAGTCCGCGAAGAAATGCAACAGGCAGCGCAGGAAGAAATTGATCATTTAGTCTGGTGTGAAGAGCGTCTTAAGCAATTAGGCGGCCGTACCAGTTTATTAAACCCTATTTTCTATGCCGCCTCTTTTTCTATTGGCGCCGCCGCTGGCTTAGTCGGTGATAAATGGAGTTTAGGCTTTGTCGCCGCCACTGAAGACCAAGTCTGCAAGCATTTAACCGATCATTTGGAACAGCTGCCTGAGAGCGACAAAAAAAGCCGCGCTATTCTCGAGCAGATACTGGAAGATGAAGCTGAACATGGCAGTAAGGCACTAGCTGCTGGCGGACATCAATTTTCAGCGACCGCGAAAAAACTGATGACCGCTATGTCTAAAGTGATGACACAAACCACTTATCGCATTTAAGCTCTATCAATAGAAAAACTGATGGTTTCGGCAATCGTTGCCAACTGCTGACTTACCATTAATAAGCGATCCACTCCCAACGCTACTCCGGCACAACTAGGCAAGCCCTGCGCCATGGCTGCCAATAAAAATGGATCCGCTTCGATAGTGGGCGCAGATAATACTTGTCGCAATTGCTGATCTTGTTGGAATCGTTGTCTTTGTTCTTCGGCATCGGTTAATTCAAAATAGCCATTGGCCAACTCAATACCCTGACTGTAAAGCTCAAACCGTTGCGCAACTTTTATCCCGCTACTATCCATGCTCACTTTGGCCAGTGCAGATTGTGAAGCCGGATAATCAGTAATAAAGACCGGCGTATCAACGCCTAGCTCCGGCTCAATAATCTCCGCTAATAAAAGATTTAACCAATCATCTTTTTTGTCGCTGTCCATCTGTATATCGAGATGCTGTTGAGCAATCGTTCTAACGGTTTCACAATCACAAGAATGTGGATCAATAGAAAACGCATCTAAAAAAACATCCCGATAACTTATTCTATTAAAAGGCTTATCGCTGTTTAACACCTGTGATACCAACTGCTCAACTTCGTCCATCAACTGATAATGGTTAAAGTCCGGGCGATACCATTCCAACATCGTAAACTCCGGATTGTGATAACCACCCGCCTCCCCTTTGCGAAACGCTTTACACAATTGATAAATAGGCCCCGAACCCGATGCTAATAATCGCTTCATCGCATACTCGGGGGAGGTTTGTAAAAAATATCGTTCTGTTGCGCCTATAGGATTATCGGCCGTTAACGCCTGCATATAAGGGTCGGTCACCGAGTATTTAGCGAGTAAGGGCGTATCTACTTCGAGAATATTGCGTGCGGAAAAAAACTGTCGGATAGTAGCCAGCAAATCGGCTCGCGCTTTTAAGGTGGTTAACGCGGCCGATGGCTGCCAGACTGACTCGGTCATTAGCCTTTGGCGCGGCTAACGTATTCGCCGGTGCGAGTATCAATACGCAGCACTTCGCCGATATTAACAAACAGCGGTACTCGGACTACGGCACCGGTTTGCAAGGTGGCTGGCTTGCTGCCGCCCTGCGCTGTATCGCCCTTAAGGCCCGGATCGGTTTCGGTTACTTCCAGTTCTACAAAGTTAGGGACGGCAATTGTCAGTGGCGAGCCGTTATATAAAGTCACCACACAGCGATCCTGCTCTTTTAGCCATTTGGCCTCTTCACCTACCGCAGTAGCATCGGCCTGATGCTGCTCAAAGGTTTCTGGCTCCATAAAATACCAGAATTCACCGTCGTTATAGAGATACTCCATTTCCATCTCCATCACATCGGCACCTTCCAGAGTTTCTCCGGATTTTAAAGAGCGCTCCCAAATACGACCGGTTTTCAGGTTGCGAAATTTAACCCGACTAAAGGCCTGCCCCTTACCGGGACGAACGAATTCATTTTCCAAAATGGTACACGGGTCGCCTTCAACCATTAATTTAAGACCATTTTTGAATTCGTTGGTAGAGTACGTTGCCATATTATTGCCTGCTTATTATTGCTGTTGCCTACCGACAACTGATTGATTTTTAAGAATTTAGAGAATACCTCATGGGCATCATTCAACTCATTGCTGGCGATTATACATGAGCGAGGTATTGAACATAAGCGCAAGCCTGCACACATGAAGCTTTTGGTACTGGGTAACAATAGACGCCCTACAGCGAGATTTTGTTGATAGAATGGTGCCCGTTTTGGTTTATACCTCATCATTTTTAAGGGCAGCAATGACAACCCTAACGCCGGTAATTCCACAGGCCGAACTGCAAACCACTGAAAGCTGGCAACAGGCGCTGGCCGATGTGATTCGCCAACCTGAAGAGTTGTTGACGCTATTACAACTGGATAAAAGCGCGCTTCCCGCAGCGCTTGCTGCTACGCAGGATTTTCCGCTACGAGTGCCGCGCTGTTTTGTGGCCAGAATGAAAACCGGCTGCATCGATGACCCGTTGCTTCAACAAGTGTTGCCGTTAGGTGCCGAGCTTGACTATCAACCCGGCTTTACCGAAGACCCGCTTGGCGAGAGTGATAGCAACCCAATCCCCGGGCTTATTCATAAATACCATGGCCGCGTCTTGCTGATTGTCAGCGGTGGCTGCGCCATTAACTGCCGCTATTGTTTTCGCCGCCATTTTCCTTATAGCGACAACAACCCTTCAAGATCAGAACGGCAGCAGATGCTCGACTATCTACGCAATGATCCGACCATTACTGAAGTTATTTTAAGTGGTGGTGACCCGTTGGCAGCCAGTGATCAGTTACTGGCCGAGCTGGTCAATGATATTGCCACCATACCCCATATCACCACGCTGAGGGTACATAGCCGAATGCCGATTGTTATTCCGCAGCGAATTAACCCATCCTGCCTACAGTGGTTAACCGGGACTCGCTTAAAGGTGGTGATGGTCGTGCATTGCAATCACGCCAATGAAATCAATCAGCCTGTTCGAAAGAGTCTTGACCAACTGAAACTGGCCGGTATTACTGTACTTAATCAGGCAGTGCTCTTAGCCGGTGTCAATGATGATACGAAAAGCCTGATCAGTCTCAGTGAGGCTTTATTTGAAGCCGGCGCCTTACCTTATTATCTGCATATACTGGATACAGTTAAGGGTGCGGCGCATTTTCAAGTTTCTGAACGCCAGGGTCAGCAGCTGATTAATGAGCTACTGGCTCACCTGCCCGGTTATCTGGTACCCAAATTAGTGAAAGAAGTGGCCGGAGCCAGCTCAAAAATTCCTATCCCATCGGCATCGATATACCACGAATAAATCAGGCGGAATGTCTATCGCCGATGCCCAATAAATATAAAATACCATCCAAGCCCAATGTAGAAATAGACTGCTTGGCAGACTCTTTGACGATTGGTTTTGCTCTAAAGGCAATACCCAAGCCGGCAATACTTAACATCGGCAAATCATTGGCACCATCGCCTACCGCAATTGACTGCTCCAGTGAAATATTTTCCTGTTGCGCAATACTACGAAGCAGTTCAGCTTTGCGCGCACCATCAACCACTTGACCGGTTACATTGCCGGTGACTTGACCATCAACCACTTCCAACTCATTGGCGTAAACATAATCAATACCCAACTGGCGCTGCAAGTATTCACCAAAGTAATTAAAGCCGCCGCTAAGTATGGCTGTCTTGTAGCCAAGACGCTTTAGATTGGCAACCAATTTTTCTGCGCCTTCTGTGACTGGCAATGTCTGAGCAATATCGGCAAGTACCGATTCATCCAAACCTTTGAGTAAAGCAACCCGCGCAGAAAAGCTTTCAGTAAAGTCCAGCTCACCAGCCATAGCCCGCTCGGTAATTGCTGCCACCTGCTCACCAACACCGGCGGCCTTGGCCAATTCATCAATCACCTCAGCTTCAATCAAAGTTGAATCCATATCAAACACCACCAAGCGGCGATTGCGACGGAACATATTGTCTTCCTGAAAGGCAATATCAATATCAAATTGGCTGGTCAATTCCATTAGCTGACTGCGAAAAGCTGGGCTATCTTCAACTTCACCGCGCAGAGAAAACTCAACACAGGCCTTGGTCTGCTGCTGCACATTATCCAACGGGATACGGCCGGATAAACGATCGATACGATCAATATTAAGCTTATTAGCGGCGACAACCGCGGTGACTGCGGATAAATGTTCGGCGGTAATAATGCGCGCCAACAAGGTCACAATATGGCGAGGCTTGCCCTGACCGGCAACCCAGTGTCCGTAACTGGCTTCATCAATGGGTGAAAAGCGCACCGTCAGATTCAATTCATGAGTACGAAATAAAATATCTTTGAGTATCAGAGAGGAGTCGGCCGCGGCAGGCACCGCTACCAGAATACCTAACGACAGGGTATCGTGAATAACCGATTGACCAATATCCAGAATATCGACGTCATAATCCGCCAGTATTTCGGTGATTAAGGAGGTCAGCCCTGGCTTATCATCACCGGCTACATTAATAAGAATAACTTCTTTCACAGGTTTAAACCTTATTCACCCTATACAACACTACAACGCGATTATTTAGGGGGACTTATTGTAACGGCGGCGCAAGATCACGCCAAGCATCCATCACACTGTCTACCCCTGATAGCTTTATTCACATGGGATAACTTCTACGCTATCAACTTTTTGGAAGCCCCGCGGCAACTTATGGCCACGTCGTCCACGCTCACCAATATAATGATCCAGTTCGCTAAACTTCATATTCAGGTGACGCTTGCCCGCATAAACTCGCAGAGCATCTTTGTTGCGAATAACATTCACCGACACCATAAATTCTTCACGCGCCTGTAATCTCGATGTGGGAATACCAATAATTTTATTGCCTTTACCGCGCGCCATAATCGGCAGATCGGTCAGCGGGAATAACAGCATACGACCTTCATTGCTAACCGCAACTACAAACGCTTCTTCAGTACTGGTACTGCCAACTCTAGCCGGCTGTATCACCCTGCCACCTTTAGGAACGGTTAATGCCGCTTTACCCGCTTTGTTTTTAGTTTGTAGGTCAGCCGCTTTTACGACAAAACCGTAGCCGGCATCGGAGGCTAGTAAATATAAATCATCCGCAGCCCCCATCATCAAACCTTCGAAACTGGCACCTGAAGGCGAATTAATTCGACCTGTTAATGGCTCACCCTGACCACGGGCCGAGGGCAAACTATGGGCAGCAACGGTATAAGCCTTACCGCCGGAATCCAATATCACGGCCGATTGATTCGACTTACCTTTGGCGGCCAGATGAAAACCATCACCGGATTTATAATTTAAACTGGCGGGGTCCATCTCATGGCCCTTGGCAGCACGAATCCAACCCTTGACTGACAACACAACCGTCAGCGGCTCGGTGGTCATTAATTCTTCTTCACTAAAGGCTTTGGCGTCATCACGCGTTACGATTGGCGAACGTCGATCATCACCAAACTGTTCTGCTGCTTCTGCTAACTCTTTACGCACCAGTGTTTTTAAGCGGCGAGTCGAGCCAATAATTTTTTCCAGCTCTTCCTTTTCTTTTTCCAGCGTTTCTTCTTCAGTACGAATTTTCATTTCTTCCAAGCGGGCCAACTGCCGCAACTTGGTTTCCATAATATATTCGGCCTGCATTTCAACTAAATCAAAACGCTCGATTAACACCGGCTTGGGCTGTTCTTCTTCGCGGATAATACGAATGACTTCATCCACATTAAGATAAACAATCATTAAGGCGGCCAAACGCATTAAACGCTCTTCCACCTTTTCCAAACGGTGTTGCAAGCGGCGCTTGGTAGTCTCGGTACGGAACTGCAGCCATTCCTTCAAGATTTTATCGAGAGGCTTTACTTCAGGCCGGCCATCAATACCAATCATATTTAAATTAACACGATAGGTACGTTCAAGGTCGGTTGAGGCAAATAAATGGTTCATCATCGGTTCAATATCAACCCGATTGGAACGTGGGATAATTACCAGCCGAGTTGGATTCTCGTGATCAGACTCATCACGCAAGTCAGCCACCATCGGCAATTTTTTCGCATGAACCTGTTGCGCAATCTGTTCCAATATCTTTGAACCGGAAACCTGATGCGGTAGCGCCGTTACCACCACATCAGTACCCTCTTTGTGCCATACTGCTCGCATGCGAATGCTGCCCTTGCCGGTTTTATAAAGCGTTTGAATATCGTCAAGGGGGGTAATAATTTCTGCTTCGGTCGGATAATCCGGACCTTTGATATGCTCGCTTAAATCGTCAAGGGTCGCCTTGGGTTGCTCCAATAAATGAATGCAGGCATTAACCACTTCACGCATATTATGAGGCGGAATATCGGTGGCCATACCCACCGCAATACCCGTGGTGCCGTTCAGCAATACCGTCGGCACTTTTGAAGGCATAACCTGAGGCTCATCAAGAGTGCCATCAAAATTGGGTTGCCACGCCACCGTACCCTGCCCCAATTCCGACAGCAATAACTCGGAGAAAGGCGATAATTTAGACTCGGTATAACGCATCGCCGCAAAGGATTTAGGGTCATCACTGGAACCCCAGTTGCCCTGGCCATCGACCAGCGGGTAGCGATAGGAAAAATCCTGCGCCATCAACACCATAGCCTCATATACCGAGCTATCACCATGCGGGTGAAACTTACCAATAACATCCCCCACGGTACGGGCTGATTTCTTATACTTGGCGGCGGCTTTTAAACCTAGCTCACTCATGGCATAGACGATCCGTCGCTGTACCGGCTTTAGACCGTCGGCAATATTTGGTAGCGCACGGTCGAGAATAACGTACATGGAATAATCCAGATAAGCCTTCTCGGTATAACTTTTGAGTGAGATCTGTTCAACGCCATCATCAGCGATATTGAACTGGTCGGACATAGTGTTTTCCCGATTTTTTTATAGCGATAGCCAGCGGGATTATCACTGATAAATCAGTCTGTTACCAGATAAAAAGCCAATGATCAGCATAAACAACCACCGCCACCCCGCTCAAACTACTATCAATAAATACTAGCGCAGCATTGGCACAATCATAATGCCAGCCCAAAACGCTTTAAGTTGTTCAATGCTAGCAAAAGCAGTAGCATCAGCGGCTGCAACCATTAGGGTCAAACTGCGGTTTCTATGACATAATGCACTATCATTTTTTTATCCTATTGAATATGACTGCCACCCGCTACTACAGAACAACCCTGTTGATCACTCTGATGATGGCGACCTTAGCCGGTAGCGCGGCCTATGCCGCTTCGGAAGCCGAGACCCGCAAACAATTATTTGAAAATCAGCGCAATTTGATTATGTTGCGCAAAGAAAAGAGAACCTATACGCAAGCACTGCAAAAGGCAGAGGCCAGACGGGCGCTCAGCACCGAGACCGATACTATTGATGCGGAAATTCTCGATCTCAAAGACTCCATAGATATTGCCAACCTATTGATCGAGAATGCCTCTGAACTAGTCGCTCGCCAACGACTGTTGTTGGCCACGCTGGAAAAAGGTGTGCCTCCTTCCGCTCTGGATATTGCCCTTAACAAAGTCCTTAAGAGTAATTTACCGGAACTACTTAAAAACCTGTCAAATAATGAAGCCGCGCACAAGGATATTGCCCGGCTTAAGATTCTTCTAAAGCAACAAACAGGGTTTGCTACCGAGCTCAGCCATAATAGCCAATCGGTTTCTTTGGTACAGAAACAAAAGATTGCTGAGAATGAATTATTGCGTCTGCTAGCGCTATTTAGCCGCGGTAGCGCCGATGATGACCAAGCTGAAGACAAAAAGATCACGATTAACGGCAGCACGGAAGATGGCCTTTATAGCGAAGAAAATACGCTGATTTATTTGGGGCATCAGCAATACCATATGGAGTTAACGGTTTATAGCGGCAATATAAACTTTACGGTGGATAATCGTCACTGGGAATTTACTATCCCCGAAACGGAAAATCAGGCTGTCTATATTGTTATTTACGATTTGGCTAAAGAGGAACCGCGTTTAGTGATATTTAATAAATCTCTTCTGCTTAAATAACGGCGATTGTAATAACCGCATCAGGTTTCCAGCAGGAAAGTCATCGGTCCATCATTTACCAACGCCACTTTCATATCACCGCCAAATTTCCCAGTAGCTACGGTTATCGACTTTTGCCGAATTTTTTCTACCAAAAGCTGATACAGTTTTTCGGCAATATCCGGCTTTGCTGCCAAAGAAAAACCAGGGCGCAAGCCTTTTTTAGTATCGGCAGCCAGCGTAAATTGGGAAACGACTAATAAGCTGCCATCAATATCGGTAACGCTTAAATTAATTTTTCCAGCGGCATCGGAGAACACACGATAGGCCAGCAAACGATCCACCATTTTATCCACGGTGGCTTCATCGTCATGTTTTTCCACGCCCAACAGGACTAATAAACCCTGATTAATTTCCCCAATAATTTGATGATCTACGGTAACGCTGGCTTCGGTTACCCGCTGGATTAATGCCTTCAAAATTATCTCTCTTGCTATTTAATCAGAGTTGCCCATCGGATCTATAACATTTGGCTGTATATTTTTAGTCTATCCAAGCATTGATAATGCGGCTGTTACCCTTTTAAAAACTTGGGATTAACCAAGGCTTTGGATAAACGCTGTTAAGATTAAAACTGGGCAGAAAAATTTGACATAGGCCGGCCAGATTTTCCAAAACCAAGTTTTTTCAATATCTGCATGGCCTTTTTGAATCGCCTGCAATAACTGATTGCGGTGCCAAATCCAGCCAACAAATAGACATATCATCATACCCAGTAATGGCTGGCTGTAAACCGTTGTTAAATCAATTACCAACCCAAACAGCCGATCAAAGTTAAGTAGGATTAACGTAGCAACACTAAAAATCGCCAAACCAATAATCAGTGTTGCCTGCGTTCTGCTCGCAGTGGTTTTTTCGGCCACCAAAGATACGGGGACTTCTAGCATAGAGATCGATGAAGTTAACGAGGCAATCGACATCAATAGAAAAAAAGCAAAAGCCGCCCACAAGCCGACGCTACCCATAGAGTCAAAGAGCACCGGCAATACTTGAAAAATTAAATCCGGGCCAGCTATTAAATCGCCAGCTTCAGTAAAAATATCGGCGCCGTATTGTCCGGCGACATAAATAGCAGGAATGATCAGCAGGCCGGCCATAAAGGCAATACCAGCATCAACCAGCGTGACTGTAGCGCCCAGCTTTGGCAAGCTGTCTTTTTCCGCGAGGTAAGAGCCATAAACCAGCATGGTGCCCACCCCCAGAGACATCGAGAAAAAAGCCTGCCCCATAGCGCTAACAATTAACGAAGGATTAACCTGAGCGATATCCGGCAGCAAATAGAGTTTCAAGCCTTCAGTGGCACCGTCCTGCATTAACACATAGATAATCAATGCCAGCATTAGCACCAATAACAACGGCATTAAACGGGTCGACCATTTTTCAATACCTGCGGTTACCCCTTTAACGTTAATCGCCATGGTTAATACAATAAATACCGTCA
This sequence comes from uncultured Oceanicoccus sp., assembly GCF_963968385.1. NCBI lineage: Bacteria > Pseudomonadati > Pseudomonadota > Gammaproteobacteria > Cellvibrionales > Spongiibacteraceae > Oceanicoccus > uncultured Oceanicoccus sp. The sequence goes on along the minus strand of NZ_CAXAHB010000005.1, from coordinate 34,816 downwards.
TGGTTATCAGATTACGCTCAAAGCCAAATTCGGTCAGCCAGATACCGGCTTCGGCCCAGCCAAACATCATAGTCACTGACTCTAATAAATAAGCCAACATCCAACCGGCAATAATGGCGTAAAAACTTAAAATCAAACCGGCAACGATCACACCGTAATAACCGACCAAGGAGCCCAATCTATAAGTGACCGGCCCGCTAGCAAGACCTCGCAAAGCCGTCACCATATTAGCGCGGGCATGGCGGCCAATAATCAGTTCGGCCATTAACGCCGGGTATGCCAAACAAAAAGCCAGCACAAGATAGGTCAAGACAAATGCTGCACCGCCATTGTTGGCAGTTTGGGTAGGAAAACCCCAGATATTACCAAGGCCAACGGCTGAGCCGGCAGCAGCCATAACAAAACCGGTCTTGGATGAAAATTGTTCTCTGGAGGCCATAACTGTCTTTATTACTTTTTTTAATTAGTTGCGCTTTATTTATCGAATAGTGACTGGTATTAGGCTAGCAGGCAAATACATTATGTAAATAAAAAAGGCTGTGGAAAACCACAGCCTTGTTAAAGTCTCTAACAATTATTGAAGTTAGAAATTGTATTGGGCAGAAACACCAATAGTGCGTGGGCGGTTTCTTACTGTACGGTCATAGCCTTCTACGTTATACACGATAGCATCATTATATGTGTAAATAGCTTCTTCATCGGTTACATTATCTATAAACAATGAAGCTTTCCAGTCTTCACTACTCTGATAACCAATACGCAAATCAACCAAAGTATAATCTGGTTTCACATTTCTTGAGTCTATGCCTTGTCCTGTCACATCGGTTTTAGCAGCTCCTACGACCTCCAAAGTTTCATCAACATAGCTGACACTACCGTAAACAAAGATTTCACCATTGGCATAAGGCATAATCCAGTCTAGCGATACCGTAGCGGTTATTTCAGGTACATCCGCCAATAAATCACCACTCTTCACGATCCCCTGCACCGTTTCAGTAAACTCAGCTTTGGTATAACCCATACCAGCATTCATTGTCAGACTGTCGGTTAGTACAGCATTAACTTCAGCCTCAAAACCGAGAGACTCTGCCTCACCCAAATTGCCAACAAATTTAAAGGCTTTGCAATCATCCTTGAGCGCAACCGACTGCTGAATATCACTCCACTTAAGACGATATACCGAAGCATTTACTCTCAATCTATCACTGGGCTCCATTTTTAAACCCAACTCCAGATTGTCGACAGAGTCACCTTTATAAGTAGATGGATTCCCTGAAATACCTAATGCATTTAACTGGTCATCACAGTCAGAATTAGTACTGCGGGGAATGGTTCTATTGCCGCCACCAGGTCGGGTCGCATCTGACGAAGTAATATAGGCTTGGGATGTCTCCGCAAAACTCCACGATAATGTAACGCGGTAATTAACCTCCTGATCGGAAGAATTAACTTTTAGCAACCCTGCATTTTCTTCTTCTAGCTGTTCTGCACCATAAGCCAGACCCCAGTCTTCCTTATGCTGTCGATAGTCATAGTCCAGATAACGAAGACCTGTGGTCAAACTAAAATCATTCATAAAGGCATACTCAACTTCACCAAATATAGCCTTTTCTTTGTAGTTGGTCTGATCATTAGTATTGGCAATGCCATGCACATTTATATCCTCAAAACCTCGCTGCATAATATAATCTGCATTAACTTGGGCATCTTTATTGTAAATACCCAGCAACCACTGCATATCAGAATCACTATTGGAGGAAATCCGCGCTTCAAAAGTTTCATCCTCAAGAGAAACATTTTCATCAACAAATACTGCTTGTTTAACTTCCGCAACCGTATAAGTTATGTGAAATTGATCTTTCCAACCGATAATAGGGTCTGTAATGTCTTCGATATTAACGAAGTCACGCTTCATCTTGGAAAAATTCACCAACACAGAATAATCCTCAAGATCACTACCGATAGTTAGACTGGTCAAGGTAAAATCATCTTTAAAAGGTTCTGCAGCGTCAAATTTTCGAGACTGTACATCCAGAGAAGGACCGTCATAATTTGGCTTACCATCCATCGCCATAGATTGAGTAAAATAAGCTGGCTGAATATAAGTATCTTCGTTTAACTGATATCGTAAGGTGGCACGAATAGAGTTGGTCTCTTCGGTATTAACATCTTCAACCTTGCCGCTATGCCCCTCACCATCGTCATAAACACGATCAATAAAGCCATCGTTATCAGTGGTTGAACCCACAATACGAACGGCAACGTCATCAGTTAAGGCCAGATTTAACATACCATTGATAGTATGGTTTAAACCGCCACCTTTAGTCGACGATACTTCAGTCGCCAACTTGCCTTCGTCGCCATCGAGATTAGGCTTGGCCGTGATAAGACGCACTGTCCCGCCCATAGAACTGGAGCCATATAGCGTGCCCTGCGGACCACGCAATACTTCCACTCGCTCCAAATCAAATAGCTTAGGACTGACAACGGCTTGCGCAAAAGAGGTAGAAGAACCGGATGTTATTGTCGAAATAGGCATTTCATCAATATAGTAACTCACGGTTGGCGCAAAGCCGGTAGCGGCAGACACACCGCGTATATTTAATTTGGTACGGCCAGGTCCGGAAGATTTCATCGACAGCGACGGCACGGTGGCAGCAATATCGTCAAAATCCTGAATACCGGTGGCTTCAAGTTTTTCACCCGTGGTTGCTGAAACACTTAAGGGTACTTCCTGTAATGATTCTGAGCGCTTGGTTGCGGTAACCACGACTTCCTCAAGTGCCGCGTTCGCTAAATTACCGGTTAGATAAATAAATCCTATAGTGGTAGGTAATAGGGCTTTAGCCCATTTTATTGGTTTCATGATTTGTCCCTCATCAAGTTAGTCCTTTTATCCTTAATGCTGCTACTGATTAACTACTCTCACCCGTTAATGGCCATTTTGAAATACTGGACTTTAACGACATAAATATTAATTATATCAGGCAGACAGCGTTGCAATCATAGTATGCACCCAGTAACAACACAATCATCCATGCACTACAGAGAGGAACAAAAAACATAGTGAAAGTGTCAGTGCAGTTATTATGATTTGCAGGAAATTCTTTAGGCGCCATCCGCTATGGGCTACAGCGTTATTTGGATGCTGAACAGCGACGCCGAAATTTAAGCATGCTAGTGTGAGATTGCGGATGATGTTGGTATAGCATGCTATACCTTTTTGGTGGCGTCCGGCTTGATCATCACGCTAAAATATTTGCCGACGCATTGCGCGTCCTGCCTGATGACGATTGTGATATCGCAGAGAAAACGGCAAGACAATTTTTACATTATGATGCTGTGCTGCAAACAACGTTGCAGCAACTGTTCATTTTATTTAGCTGTAAGCTGTCTGAATATCAATAAAATAATCAGCTCTTATTTGCCATTGCCAGCCCGCTTACGCGCATTTTCGGTTAGTAATTTTTTGCGTAAACGAATGCTTTCTGGCGTTACTTCTACCAATTCATCATCTTCGATAAATTCCAAAGCCTGTTCCAGCGTATGTTTTACCGGCGGCGTTAATATCAAGGCTTCATCGGTGCCCGAGGCTCGCACATTGGTTAGCTGTTTGCCTTTAGTCGGGTTAACCGCCAGATCATTGCTACGAGAATGCAGACCCACGATTTGACCTTCGTAAATATCAACCGCATGGCCCAGAAATAAACGACCGCGCTCCTGCAAGTTAAACAGCGAGTAACTTAAGGTTTTACCCGTGACCATGGAAACCAATACGCCATTTTGGCGACTAACCACCTCGCCTACTTTAACCGGGCCATAGTGATCAAAAATACTGGTCATAATGCCGGAGCCAGAGGTCATGGTTAAAAACTGTGAACGGAAACCGATCAAACCACGCGAAGGTATTATAAATTCCAATTTTACTCGGCCTTTTCCATCGGGCTCCATATTGGTCATTTCTGCTTTACGAAGGCCTAGCTCTTCCATAATGGAACCCTGATGCTGTTCTTCAACATCAATCACCACTTGTTCGTAAGGCTCTTGGATTTCGCCATCGACTTCGCGCTGAATAACTTCCGGACGCGATACTCCTAACTCAAAACCTTCACGACGCATGGTTTCGATTAATACTGATAAATGCAATTCACCACGGCCTGAGACTTTAAATTTATCCGGGCTGTCACCGGGCTCAACCCGCAATGCAACATTGTGAATTAATTCCTGCTCCAAACGCTCCATAATATTACGCGAGGTAACAAACTTACCTTCTTTGCCCGCAAACGGAGAATCATTAACTTGGAAAGTCATGCTGACAGTGGGCTCATCAACCGTCAGCGCCGGCAATGATTCAACCGCTGCCGGATCACACAAGGTATCGGAAATACTCAAGCCGTCGATTCCGGTAATACAAACAATATCACCGGCTCGAGCTTGTTCAACTTCAACACGCTCAAGACCCAGATGCCCCATCACTTTTAGCACCTTGCCTTTTTTCTCTTTGCCATCAGCGCTGGCAACAATCACCGGCTGGTTGGGCTTTAAAGAACCGCGAGTAATACGACCAACACCAATAACCCCGACATAGCTGGAATAATCCAAGGCCGACACTTGCATTTGGAAAGGGCTGTCAATATCAACTGCCGGCGGGTTAACTTTGTCGACAATCATTTCAAACAACGGCGTCATATCTTCAGCCAGCTCATCAGCTTCCGGACCGGCAATACCATTTAGGGCTGAGGCGTAGATAATGGGGAAATCCAACTGCTCGTCAGTCGCGCCCAGACGATCAAAAAGATCAAATACCTGATCCATCACCCAATCAGGACGGGCACCGGGGCGATCAACTTTGTTGACTACCACGATAGGATTCAAGCCCTGCTCAAACGCCTTGGAGGTAACAAAGCGGGTTTGCGGCATAGGGCCATCGACGGCGTCGACTAATAGCAAGACACAATCAACCATCGACAATACCCGCTCTACTTCACCACCAAAATCGGCGTGCCCCGGGGTATCGACGATATTGATATGGTATCCATTCCATTCGATGGCGGTATTTTTGGCCAGAATGGTAATGCCCCGCTCTTTTTCCTGATCATTGGAGTCCATGACCCGCTCGGCGCCTTGGTCCTTGCGCTCTAGAGTGCCTGATTGTTCAAGCAGTTTATCTACCAAGGTGGTTTTACCATGGTCTACGTGGGCAATTATGGCGATATTACGAAGTTTTTCGATCACTGCTGGGCACCTGAATGTCAATAAATTGTAGCTAGAGCAAAGTAGCTAGGGCAAAAAAGGTGCGGGATTATACATCAATCGAGGTAATGGTGGCGGAAATAATAGAAGCTTGCGGTGTATTAACGGGGAAATATCGGCAAATGCCGATCCGGTCATGCCTGACCACTTGTTTTTAGCTGCAATGCTCAAGCTTTTTATCGAGCTGGCCCACTCGAGCCTGAGCATTACGCTACCCTGAAGTGGATGTTATCAGCCGATAAAACTAACGCCAAAATACTTTAGCGCAACCGTATTAACGAAGATTAACAATAAAATGACGGGGATAAACGTGCTAAGCGAGAAATCCACATAACGCCCAAGCAAGCTTCCCTGATAAGTGGCATCCGAGATTTCCATTTCTTTATGGAAGTTATGCTTTTTCCAGCGGTAACTCACAAACAAACAAAGTAACAATCCGTTAAGCGGCAATACCGTTTCATAAAACACATCGATAATCACATCAAACAGCGACTTTGACTCGCCGGCATAACTAACAAAACCGCTAAGCCACTCAACACGACCAAAGGAAAGAATACAAGCGATGGATATAAGACCCATGGTCACCGTTAATACCAGCAACGCTTTAGGACGAGAATACCCTTTTTCACCGACAAGGCTGGAGACAGGTACTTCTGTAATCGATACCAACGAAGTTATGGCGGCAAAGAACACCAACATAAAAAATACCGAGGCAACGGCACTCGCCCCGACGTAACCAATAGACCCCTGCAAAGCCAGAAAGATTTTGGGCAAGAAAGTAAATATCAAACTCACCGAGGAATCACTAAGCTCGGCGGTATTGATATTAGGGTTAAACGAAAAGATGGCTGGCAGAATCAGCAAGCCGGCGAAAAAGGCTACCACGGTATCGGTTAAGGCGATAAATTTGGCCGAGCCGGCAATGGTTTCTCCACGGCTCATATAGGAGCCATAGGTAATCATAATGCCCATACCCAGCGACAGGGAAAAGAACGCCTGCGACAAGGCGCTGTTAACAACGCCGGCATTAATTTTACTGAAATCGGGAATCAGGTAATAGCTAAGGCCTGCAAAAGCGTTATCCAGTGTCAGCACAAAAATCACTAGGCCAATCAACATAACAAACAAGGCCGGCATCATAATTTTGGCGCTACGTTCAATGCCGTCTTTGACACCACCAACCAGAATCAAATTAACCAGCGCGGCAACGGCAAGAAAATAGATAAACACTTTATTACTGTTAATGAAGGTACCAAAATTATCAGGGTCTGCTAACTGTGCCAAATTGCCCGTTGCCGCCTCAAATAAATAGCCAAATAACCAGATAGTTATCACGGTATAAAACACAGCAATCATGTAAGGGGTAATCAATACTAGCCAGCCGGCTATAGACCACAACCCAGAGCCTTCAGAAAGCTTGTGATAGCTACCCAATGGATCTTTTTGCGAGCTTCGACCCACAGAAAGCTCGGCCATCATCACCGGCAGACAAACCAGCACGATAAATATCGCATAGATAAAAAGAAAAGCGCCGCCGCCATATTTAGCGGCCGCTACGGGAAATCCAACCAGATTACCAATCCCTACCGCTGAACCAGCAGCCGCTAAAATAAACCCCAACCGCGACCCAAACTGCTCTCTTGATGCAGACATATTCCTTACTCCCTTAAAATTATAGTGGGCTTAATACTAGCAGTTTTATTACAATATAAAAGTTATGACCACATCCTTTTTTAATAACCAACAGGCATCACCGCATGGGCAATCATCAGCTTCGCATTATCACATTATTTTTTTTAACACTGTGTATCGTACTTTATTTTTATACCGCCAAGCAGCAAGCGTACTATGACCACCAAGCCAGACCTGCCATCAATGATATATTGATGGATATCGGGCAGTGGCAAAAACAGCCTCTATTAGAGCATTTATCTTCAGCCGCTAGAAAAACAACGTCTGACCAACAGATCGAACAATTATTAATAAGATATCAACAGTTTGGCGCGCTGCAGTCTTTTGAGCCTCTGCAATTTTCGCGACTAGCCAGTGTATTTTCTTTGCTGGGGGACAGTAAGATCAACTATCAAACCAATGCCAAATTTGAACTGACCGAGGGGCATATCAATATAACGCTGGTCAACGAGAACGGCCATTATAAAATTTATAACTTATCGATTAACCCTGTCACACAGTAATCGCGTTAGGGCCGATAGACTTTGACATTGTTATAACCCTGCTCCACCAAATGCGAGGCATGCAGTTTACTCATAACACCTTTATCACAGTACAACAGATAGCTTTTTGATTTATCCAATTCCGCAAAACGGCTATGCAAATCATAGAAGGGAATTTTTTGAACAGTGACGTTGGCAATGGTTAAAGGCTTTCGCTCTTCTTCGGATGGATGACGCAGGTCGATAATCACACCATCTTGAATCGGAACGTTGAGCACTTCAACATCCTGCACCTCTAAGGCTTGTTCAGCGATATCATTAATATTGATATAAGCAGCGTCCTCTAATGCTTTATCTAATACCGCAAAATCAAATTTGCTTTCTTCATGTTCTATCTTAAACGGTTTAGCCCGCGTGGTTGGCTTGACTGAAATGACACCACAATATTCTGGCATAGCCGCAGCAAAGGCTTCGGTGCCTATTTGCCGAGAGGTGCGAATGATATCTTCTTTATCCATAGTGATTAGCGGTCTTAATACCAGCATATCAGTGGCGGCATCAATCACGGTTAAATTGGTCAGCGTTTGGCTTGAAACCTGCGCCACCGCCTCCCCCGTCACTAAAGCTTTAACACTTAATTTTTCAGCAACCTGCGCACCGGCCCGCAACATCATTCGTTTTAGAATGACGCCCATCTGCGAGTCATTCACATTTTTTAATATTTCTGCTACAACAGCTTCAAACGGTACGGAAATAAATTTTACTCTGGATGATGCGCCGTATTTCATCCACAAATAAACAGCGACTTCTTTGACACCAATCTCATGATCTCGACCGCCGAGATTGAAAAAACAAAAGTGCGTGCGCATACCGCGCTTCATGGTGAGGTAGGTTGAAACTGTAGAATCAAAACCACCGGAGATTAAGCTAATAACAGAATCCAGACTACCCAGAGGGTAACCACCCAAACCCTTATGACGCTGATTGACGATAAACAACTTGTCGTCACGCAACTCCAAGCGGACAGTAATATCGGGGTTATGCAAATCTACGCCACCGGTTTCACAATACTGGTTAAGTCCACCGCCAATATATTGTTCCAGCTGATGCGAATTAAAATCATGTTTACCCGTCCGCTTACAACGCACGACAAAACTTTGCCCTGCCAAACGATCGCCCCATAGTTGTTGGGTTTTTACAAACGCATCGTGCATATCAACATAGGGAAACTCTTTTACATCCAGAAAATGCGCGATGCCAGGGGTGCAGGACAGCACCTCAACCATTTGCAAGCGCAGGCTTTCATCGTTACTTTGCGAGCTGACAAGAATTTTGTCCCAATCACTCTGCACCGACACCGCAGGATCGAGTGGCTTGAGCAGAGTACGCAGATTGTTGCGCAGCGTTTTAACAAACTGCTTACGCACAGGCCGGCTCTTGATAGTGATCTCAGGAAAAAATTTAACAATAAATTGCATGGATGGATCTGGTCCCTAGGTTTACTTGGCCGGCATTATACGCATCTGTGTCTGTTCAGACAGCTATCGGAGAAAACATTGATAGGGAGTTTCTTGAAGCCCCATTATGGTTTAAACTGTGTCGCTTTCTTGTGCTGGTTGCACCAAAATAGAACACAATTATTAATAAGATCCAAAATGGTGCATATTCGACAACACCTTGTCGCTTGCCTGCACCAAAACGTTGCTATTTCAATAACTTAGCCACCCTGTGTAGCTGGCATATATATTGCTTTTCTATAAGCCACACGATAGATGGCGTTTGCTCATAAGAAGACAAAAGCCAGGAAACAGTTTTGTAGTTTTAAATTTAACAAGTAATTCACTATTGAGGAGTCGAGAATGTCAGAGAATACTCTGGGTATGATCAAAGAAAACGATGTGAAATGGGTAGATTTACGTTTCACCGATACTAAAGGTAAAGAGCAGCACGTCACTATTCCTGCCACTGAAATCGATGACGGTTTCTTTGAAGAAGGCAAAATGTTTGACGGCTCGTCTATCTCTGGCTGGAAAGGCATCAACGAATCAGACATGATTTTAATGCCTGACGACGCTACTGCCGTTATCGACCCCTTTGCTGACGACAACACATTAAACCTGCGTTGCGATATCGTTGAGCCTTCTACTATGCAAGGCTACAACCGTGATCCACGCTCTATTGCCGAGCGCGCTGAAGCCTACATGAAATCTACCGGCATTGCCGATAGCTGCATGTTTGGCCCAGAGCCAGAATTCTTCGTATTTGACGATGTTAAATGGCATGCCGAAATGAGCGGTGCCGGCTACGAAATCAATTCTGAAGAAGCGGCATGGTCTTCTAACAAATCTTTTGCCGATGGCAACACCGGCCATCGTCCCCGTGTTAAGGGTGGTTACTTCCCCGTTCCTCCGGTCGACTCGCTACATGATCTTCGTGGCGCCATGTGTAATGCCATGGAAGCGATGGGTCTTGATGTTGAAGTACATCACCACGAAGTGGGTACTGCCGGACAGTGTGAAATTGGTGTTGGCCCCAACTCAGCGGTACAAAAAGCCGATGAGATCCAAATCTTCAAATACTGTGTTCACAATGTTGCTCATGCCTACGGCAAAACAGCAACATTTATGCCTAAGCCTCTAGTGGGCGACAATGGCTCCGGTATGCACGTTCACCAGTCTTTGAGCCTGAATGGCGAAAACATCATGGCTGGCGATGTTTACGGCGGTCTTTCTGAAACGGCCCTGTTCTACATTGGCGGCATCATCAAGCACGCTCGCGCCATCAACGCTTTTGCTAACGCATCGACTAACTCATATAAGCGTCTGGTTCCTGGTTTTGAAGCACCGGTTATGCTGGCTTACTCAGCACGCAACCGCTCTGCCTCTATCCGTATTCCTTTCGTACCGAACCCTAAAGCACGTCGTATCGAAGTGCGTTTCGGCGATCCAACGGCTAACCCATACCTGATGTTTGCTTGTATGTTGATGGCTGGTCTTGACGGTATTAAGAACAAAATCCACCCTGGCGATGCTGCCGATAAGGATTTGTACGATCTACCTGCTGAAGAAGCCGCTGCAATCCCAACGGTTGCTTCTAGCTTGGAACAAGCGCTGGCTGCACTTGATGCCGACCGTGAGTTTTTGACTGCCGGTGGTGTTATGGATGACGACATGATCGATGCTTATATCGCGCTGAAATCTGAAGAAGTAGAGAAACTGAATATGACCACTCACCCTGTTGAGTTTGATATGTACTACTCCTGCTAGGTTGCACCACAACTAGCCAGCAGTAGTTTTCAGTTTAAAAAGCCCGCTTTATGCGGGCTTTTTTATTGCGTGCACCAACGACAGTTGAATAGCGATCAGGCCAATCATAGCAATAGCTCGACCGACCTCTGGAAGCCTGTCATCAGCCCTTTAACCAGCATTCAGCTCTACCCTGGCTTGAACAGGTGGTTGCTGTGATCTGGACCACTCAAAGCACCAACATTGAATACCGCACACAAATCGCCCACCTAAGTGCACCTTTTTGGTGCTTTTTCCTTTATAATCATCGATCAATAACTAGCCGAACACGCCCACAAATAGCGCGTGCGGCCAATAATCAGGCGCTTTTGGCAGTAATCAGCTGATAACACAAGATATGGTTTGGTTTTTGCATTTAGCCTTTTGTCTCTAATCTACGGTGCCCTATCTTGCGCCGATAACCGATGCCTATTGAGTTTCCATGGCCCCAGACAAGCTACATACCGAAATACTGGATAACCTCCAAACGGCGATTTTGCAGATCGATACCAGTCTGTCTGTGAGTTATATCAATACCGCAGCTCAAGCATTGTTAGACGTCAGCGGTAGCCGAGTTCTCGGACTGCCTATTAGCCAACTGTTTACCGAAGTCAATAATGATCAAGCCAACTTGCTAGATGCCATCGATAATATCAGCGCCTTTACCAAACGCGAGGCACATTTATTACTCTCTAACGGCCAAACCATCACCGTCGATTGCGCGGTAAGTCCGGTTATCGAACACGATGTAACCACCTCATTGATTATTGAGATTTATCCCCTCGACCGTTTATTGCGTATCAGTCGTGAGGAAGGCTTGCTGTCATCACAACAAAACTCACAGGCGCTAATTAGAGGCCTGGCTCACGAGATTAAAAACCCTCTGGGCGGATTGCGCGGCGCAGCACAACTGTTAGCGAAAGAGCTACCCAGTGAAGACCTGAAAGATTACACCAATATTATTATTGAGGAAGCAGACCGGCTTGGTAATCTGGTTGACAGTATGCTGGGCTCGAATAAATTGCTCGACTTGCAAATGCTCAATATTCACGAAGTACTTGAGCGGGTTAAAAGTCTGGTGGATGCAGAAACCGCCGGCCAAATTCGCATCGCTCGTGATTACGACCCCAGTATTCCCGAGCTTGAAGGTGACAAGGAGAGACTGATTCAAGCGATACTGAATATTGTTCGCAATGCAATGCAGGCACTGATGGATCAGCTAGGCCCCGATGCAGTGATCACCTTAACAACACGTACCTTTAGACAATTTACTATCGGCACTGACCGCCACCGTTTGGTTTGTCGTATTGATATTACAGATAATGGCCCGGGCATTGCCAAAGAAATTCGTGAAACTATTTTCTTGCCGATGGTGAGTGGCCGCGCAGACGGCACTGGCCTTGGACTGTCTATTGCGCAATCAATTATTAATCACCATCACGGTTTGATTCAGTGCAGCAGTGAACCCGGCAATACCACTTTTTCTATTTTTATTCCGCTGCCGGCTCAATGACTTTAATGAAATATTTAATCGGTACGGACAGGCCGGATAACGCTCTGGAGAACAAATAATGAATACAAACAATAGTGTTTGGGTTGTTGATGATGACCGTTCAATTCGATGGGTATTAGAAAAGGCCCTTAATCAATCCGGTATCGAAACAAAAACCTTTGATAACAGTGAGAGCCTGCTACGCAAACTTGCCACAGAAAACCCTGACGCTATTATCAGCGATATCCGTATGACTGGCATGGACGGCCTGGAATTGCTAGAAAAAATTAATCGGTCGCATCCGGATATGCCGGTGATTATCACTACCGCACACTCTGATCTAGAAAGCGCCGTGGCCTCTTATCAAGGCGGTGCCTTTGAATATCTCCCCAAACCCTTTGATATCGATGATGCCGTCGCCATGACGGAGCGTGCGCTAACTCATGCCGGCGAAATAAAAGCCAAAGCGGAAGCTGTGATCACAGCACCGCCATTCGATGAAGTCGGTTCCACTGAAATTATCGGCGAAGCACCTGCCATGCAGGAAGTTTTTCGAGCCATTGGTCGGTTATCGCATTCCAATATTACCGTATTAATTAATGGTGAATCCGGCACCGGTAAAGAACTGGTAGCACAGGCCTTACACAAACATAGCCCCAGATCGAAAGAAAGATTTATTGCGCTGAATATGGCGGCCATTCCAAAAGAATTAATGGAGTCAGAATTATTCGGTCATGAAAAAGGCGCCTTTACCGGCGCAACCGCTCTGCGTGAGGGTCGTTTTGAACAAGCTAACGGCGGCACTTTGTTTCTGGATGAAATTGGCGATATGCCATCGGACACACAAACCCGCTTATTACGCGTACTGGCAGATGGTGAATTTTATCGCGTGGGTGGACGTATTCCGATTAAAGTGGATGTGCGTATTATTGCGGCAACCCATCAAAACCTAGAAACGCTGGTAAAGGATGGCCGCTTCCGTGAAGATTTATTTCACCGTTTAAATGTTATTCGCATTAATATCCCCAGCCTGCGTGATCGCAGGGAAGATATACCACGGTTAATACAATTCTTTTTTAATAAAGCAGCTGAAGAATTGGATAGTGAATGTAAAGTTCTCACCAAAGACAGTGAAGACTATTTATGCCAACTCGATTGGGCCGGCAATGTCAGACAACTGGAAAATACCTGCCGCTGGATTACCGTTATGGCCGCCGGCCGTGAGATTCATTTAGAAGACTTACCTCCAGAACTCCTTAACCAAATACCCAGTAGTGGCGAAACCATCGGCAACAGTGTCAATTGGCAAGATAATTTGCAGCTCTGGGCTGATCAAGAACTGAGTCTGGGTAAGAAAAAAATTCTCGACACGGCTGTGCCTATTTTTGAAAAACTTATGATTGAAACAGCGCTAAAACATACTCATGGCAGAAAGCGCGATGCAGCCGGTCTATTGGGCTGGGGGAGAAACACTTTGACCAGAAAAATGAATGAACTAAGAATGAATGGCAGCAGCGAAGACGATTAAATTTAAATAGAGCGCCAGTCTATTTTTCATATTAAAATAGGCTCTACCATCAATGGAAAATTAACCATCCATGCTACATATTGTGCTCTACCAACCCGAAATCCCACCCAACACTGGCAACATTATTCGCCTGTGCGCCAACACCGGCTTTCAACTGCATCTTATCGAGCCACTAGGCTTTGATATGGATGATAAAAAACTGCGCAGAGCAGGGCTGGATTACTCCGAATGGGCGGCGGTGAAAAGTCACTCCTCACTGTCCGAGTTCATAGAAACCGTTCAACCAAAGCAGGTTTATGCCTGTACCACCAAGGGCTCAAAAAATCATACCCAAGTCGATTTTGTCGAAGGTGACGCGTTGGTATTTGGACCGGAAACCCGTGGCATCCCCGATAAGATTTTAAATCAGATGTCAGCGGAGCAATTATTGCGCCTGCCAATGCAAGCACAGAGTCGCAGCTTAAACCTTTCTAACAGTGTCGCTATTTTTGTTTATGAGGCCTGGCGGCAGCTAGGCTTTAAAGGCGGACAATAAAAAACCGCAGCAGCCGAACCGTTGCGGTTTTTTGCAGCTTAAATTAAGTACTCGCTAGTGAGCTTCTTTACTCATTTTATTAACCGCTTGCTGAGTCGCCTGTTGCGCGGCTTGACGATATAGCGCCTCAAAGTTAATTGGCTGCAAGTTAATGGTAGGGAAACCGCCCTTAATCGCCAGACTATCAATAGTTTCGCGAATATAAGGGAACAATAAATTCGGTGCCATAATACCCAAGGTCTGACTTAAAGCTTCGCCGGTTATACCCTGAGCCAAAAATAGCCCTGCTTGCTGCACCTCTATCAATAAAGCCGTCTGCTCACCCAGAGTGGCAGTGACTGTCATCGTCAAAACCACCTCAAAGTTGTCATCGCTCACCTTCGAATTTTTGGTATTGATATCAACATTAATTTTGGGCTGCCAATCTTTGGCAAAGGCGGCCGCACCTAGCGGAGCTTCTAAAGACGCATCTTTAAGGTAAATTTTCTGTATGCCAAACCGCTGTTGTGCGGCTTCATTCTCAGCCATGATTTTTCCTCAACGTTATATCTACTTAAAAATTCTTGTGGTTTAGTGCTTCAACCCAGTCTGATTCAGGCCTTCTGCTTTTATCAGGCTGTCTAATTGGCCGGAACGCTCAAGCGCCCATAAATCATCACAACCACCTACATGAGTTTCACCGACCCAAATTTGCGGCACGGTACGACGGCCACTGAGATTTATCATTTCCATACGCAATTCAGAATTGCCATCAACTGAAATCTCACTATAGACCAAACCTTTGGCATCTAATAGCTGCTTTGCCTGTAAACAAAAAGGGCAAAGACGGGTGGTATAAAGATAAATATCTGATATAGAACTCATAATTTCTACTGTTGATCGGTCTCTATAAGAAGGCTGGCTTACTTAGTGACTAGTGGCAACTGCATATTTTGCCACTCCATCATACCACCGCTAAGACGGGACACCTGAGTAAAACCGTCAGCAACTAACGTTTTGCCGGCAGCCCCTGAATGCTGTCCCATTTTACAAACCAGAATAATGGGCTTGTCTTTAGAAGACTTAAGCTCGGTCTTTCGGGTAGCTAGCTTGGCATGGGGAATATTGATCGCATCGACAATATGCCCCTGATCAAATTCTTTACTATCGCGCAAATCAACAACCAATGCCTGCTTTTGGTTAACATCGGTAATCAGCTGCTGCGGGGTTAAGGTTGGTCCACCCCTGGCTGACTCATGGCGGATTAATAGACCAATGCAGACCATTAATGCTGTAGCGACTATCCACTGCTCAGCCAAAAATTCAAAAAATAGAGCCATCGCCCTGCTTTACCTCACTAATTTTGCCAGCGCCCTTGGCACCGAGTTACTCAATTAAGGCCGCAAGTATACACATCGGTTAGCCGTGTTGACAGTGCGAATATCGCCGGTAACGAGCACCACAATAGCGATCTGCCGCCGGAATCGGTAGAATTAACACCCGTTAAAACATTTGTACAACAAGACAGAAAAAGCTATGGCAAACCCTACTGGCAAAAAGCCCGTTGTTTTATTAATTCTGGATGGCTGGGGCCACCGAGAAGCACCGGAAGATAACGCCATCCATAATGCTAACACCCCTACTTGGGACAGATTGTGGAATGAGCAGCCCAAAACCCTGATTTCCAGCTCAGGTATGAGTGTAGGCCTGCCCGATGGCCAAATGGGCAACTCCGAAGTCGGCCATATGAGCCTGGGTGCAGGACGGATTGTTTACCAGAATATAAGCCGTATCGACAAAGCCATTGCCGATGGCGACTTTTTCGATAACCGCACCTATATAGATGCTATTGATAAGGCGATTAGCAACGACAAAGCTATACACTTGTTTGGCCTGACATCGCCGGGCGGCGTACACAGCCATGAAAATCATATTTTGGCGATCATTGATATGGCGGCCAAACGCGGCGCCCGCAAAGTCTATTTGCATGCTTTTCTTGATGGCCGAGATACCCCACCCCGAAGCGCAGCGGCATCGCTGCAACAGATAAGCCATAAATTTGCCGAATATGATTGTGGCCGTGTCGCCTCTTTAATTGGTCGCTATTACGCAATGGACAGAGATAACCGTTGGGATCGGGTTCAGCAAGCCTATGAGATGTTAACCGAAGCCAAAGCCGATTACCGTTTCGACAATGTCACCGATGGATTAAACGCCGCTTACCAGCGCGACGAAAACGATGAATTTGTCAGCGCCACCCTGATTCAATCAGATGATCAGCCAAGCGCCACCATTAATGATGGCGACTCGGTTATCTTTATGAATTTTCGCGCCGACCGAGCCAGAGAAATTACCCGCGCCTTTGTGGAAACAGATTTTGCTGGTTTTAGCCGCAACCAAACACCTGCACTGGCCAGCTTTGTTACCACTACCGAATACGCCGCTGATATCGACGCAGCCATTGCCTTTCCGCCAACCCATATCAACAATAGTTTTGGCGAGCTAATGGAAATCCATCACAAAAAACAACTGCGGATTGCGGAAACTGAAAAATATGCCCACGTAACTTTTTTCTTTAGTGGTGGCAGAGAAGCGCTTTATAAAGGTGAAGATAGAATATTAGTCCCCTCCCCCGATGTGGCGACCTATGATCTGCAACCGGAGATGAGCGCACCGGAAGTGACCGATAAACTGGTGGCGGCTATTACCAGCGGCGAGTACGACACCATTATCTGTAACTACGCCAATGGCGATATGGTCGGTCATACCGGTAGCTACGAGGCAGCGCTAAAAGCCGCCGAAGCGATTGATGAAAGTGTCCGCAGAGTAAGTGAAGCGATACTCAGCGTAGATGGCGACTGCCTTATCACCGCTGACCACGGTAACTGCGAGCAAATGCTCGACTATGATTCTGGCCAAGCCCACACCCAGCACACCACCGAATTAGTGCCGTTTATTTATGTCGGCAATAAAGCCGTTAGTATGCAACAGCAAGGTGGTAAGTTAGCCGATGTTGCCCCGACTTTGTTGACATTAATGAACTTGGAACAACCCGCTGAAATGACCGGAAAATCACTGCTCACCGTCAATTAGTCTACACTTGCGATATAGTCATCCCGACCGATAGTTAGCAACAGGATAAACCTTAATGGGCCAGCGTTTTACCTTTAGAAAAAAGCCGGCACTATCGCGCTTTTTTCTCGTCGTTGTGCTGACACTGTTGCTGCCGCTACAAACCACCAGTGCCGACGATGAAGCTAAAGCCCGACAACAAATCCAGCAGCTGAATAAAGAAATGGCATCGCTGCGCAAGCTGCTAGCTGAGTTTAAAGCACAGCGTTCAGACTTGCAGAATGCTTTGCAAAAATCTGAAGTAGCGATCGGTGCGGTACAAAAGAAAATTCGCAGTACCCAGCAACAATTAAAGCAGCAGCAAGCTGAACTGCAATCACTGCAAGGAAAACGTCAACAGCTTGATAGCGCTCGACAAAATCAGAAAAAATTGATTGAGCAACAAGTGCTCGCGGCTTATCAACTTGGCCAACAAAAAAAAATCAAAGTGCTACTTAATCAACAACAGCCGGATAAAATTCATCGCGCCCTGACTTACTATGATTATTTTAATCAGGCCCGCAGCGAGCAAATCAACCAATACCTCAATATTATCAGCGAGCTCAATACGCTAGAGTCACGCATTGTTAAAAAGACAGAAACACTCACCACCGCCAGACAAAAACTCGATAAAGCCCGACAGAGTTTGCTTGCCAGCCAATTGTCGCGTCAACAAAACCTCGCCAAAATCAATTCGGCGATTAAAAATAATGATCAACAACTCAAGCAGGCTGCCAAAGATCGCGCCGAATTAGAACGCATTTTAGCGGCGGTTGAACAAAGCCTCGCCAATCTCACCATTCCCGGTGACTACAGTCCCTTTGGTGAATTAAAAGGCAAACTATCTTGGCCAGTAGCTGGCAAACCTAGCAATCGTTTTGGTGTGAAGCGTAACAACTCCGGATTGCACTGGCAGGGCTTAGCCATTCCCGTTGCTGAAGGTAGCAAAGTGCAGGCTATTCATTCTGGTCGCGTTGTCTTTGCTGATTGGTTACGTGGCTCCGGTTTGCTAATTATTATTGACCACGGCGATGGCTATATGAGCTTATATGCGCATAACCAAAGTCTGCTAAAAGCGATGGGCGATTGGGTAAACCCCGGTGATATCATTGCCACGGTGGGCAATAGTGGTGGCCAACAACGGGCGGGGCTGTATTTCGAGATCCGCCACCACGGCAAGCCAACAGATCCACGCAAATGGTGTAAACAGGTATAATCACCGCAGGTAATGCCTAACACACCCCCTTGAAAGCAAGGTACAATCGAATCAATATCAGAGAATGAGTAGAGAACCAGTAACGCTATTTAATGAGCATGATTATGAAGCCATCTTTTATCCATTACGCCGCTGTTAGCTTACTAGCCAGCCTATTGCTTGGTAGCTCGCTTAGCGTTAATGCCGAGTCTGCTGACGTCGATACCACTGAGCCAGCACCAGCATCGCAACAAACTGCTGCCAAGAACGAAGGCAAACTACCGCTGGATGAATTAAGAACCTTTGCCGATGTGTTTAATCATATTCGGTTTAGCTATGTTGAAGAGATCGACGATAAAACGCTATTAGAAAACGCTATTCGTGGCATGCTTTCTGGCCTTGACCCACATTCTAGCTACTTGGATGCCGAATCCTTTGACGACCTACAGGCAAGTACCTCAGGCGAATTTGGCGGCCTGGGTCTGGAAGTGGGCATGGAAAATGGCTACCTAAAAGTGATTTCACCGATTGATGATACCCCTGCCGAAAAAGCCGGCATTGAAAGTGGCGATCTGATTATCCAGCTGGATAACAAACCGGTTAAAGGCATCTCACTGAGTGAAGCCGTTAAACTGATGCGCGGGGAAAAGGGCAGCGATATTGAACTGACCATCGTTCGCGAAGGTATCCGCCAACCGTTTGATGTCACCATTACCCGCGACATTATTAAAGTGGTTAGCGTTCGTAGCAAAACATTGGACGATGGGTTTAGCTATGTGCGTATTGCCCAGTTCCAAAGCAAAACCGGTAGCGAATTTCGCACCGCGATTGAATCACTACAAGAAAATGAAAAACCGATGAAGGGTCTGGTGCTTGATCTGCGCAACAACCCCGGCGGCATCTTGCAAGCCTCCGTTGAAGTCGTCGATAGCCTATTGGAAAACGGCCTGATTGTTTATACCGAAGGACGGCTCAGTGATTCCCACTCCGAATACTCGGCCACTTCTGGCGACTTAACCCACGGTGCTCCGGTTGTAGTACTGATCAATGGTGGCTCGGCCTCAGCCTCGGAAATTGTCGCCGGAGCGCTGCAAGACCATCACCGCGCAGTTATTATGGGTACCGACAGTTTTGGCAAAGGCTCAGTGCAAGCGGTAGTGCCCTTATCGAAAAAACACGCGATAAAATTAACCACCGCACGCTACTTCACACCCAATGGTCGCTCGATTCAAGCACAGGGCATTATCCCGGATATCGTAGTAGAGCGAGCCAAAATTGAAACCATCAAAACCCGCGAGCGGGTAACAGAGGCGGATTTACAGGGACATCTAAGTAGCGCCGATGGCGATGAAAACAACGCCAAAAAACGTCAGAACAAAAGCGAGAACAAAAGCCAAGACTATTTATTTAATAACGACAACCAGCTCTATGAAGCGTTAAACCTGCTTAAGGGGCTGCATATTCTTGGCCTTAACGAACAGATAACCAAAGCAGAACAGCAGCAAAAGGCTCTATAGGCTTAGAGCCTCACTTCGATGCCCTGTGCTTGCATAAACCGCTTTGCTTCCGGCACAGTGTGTTCTGCAAAGTGAAAGATACTGGCCGCCAATACCGCATCGGCACCACCCTGCTTTACTCCATCAACCAAATGCTGAAGCTCACCTACGCCGCCGGAGGCAATAACCGGCACCGATACCGCATCACTAACGGCTTTATTAAGTGGCAAATCAAATCCGTTTTTGGTGCCATCTCTATCCATACTGGTTAGCAAAATTTCACCGGCGCCGTTGGCAACCATGTTTACCGCCCACTCAACGGCATCAATACCGGTAGGTTTACGACCACCATGAGTGAAAATTTCCCAGCGCAAAGGTTCACCCACTGCACTGACTTGCTTGGCATCGATAGCGACAACAATACACTGCGAACCAAAACGCTCAGCGGCCTGTTTAACAAAATCAGGATTGTGAATCGCGGCTGAATTGATACCGACTTTATCAGCGCCGGCATTAAGCATCATGCGAATATCGTCAACCGTGCGAATACCACCGCCAACCGTTAAAGGAATAAACACTTCCGCGGCAATTTTTTCAACCGTATGCACAGTGGTATCACGCCCTTCATGGGTGGCGGTAATATCCAAAAAGGTAATTTCATCGGCGCCCTGCTCGTTATAACGTCTGGCAATTTCTACCGGATCGCCGGCATCGCGAATATCAACAAAATTAACGCCTTTGACCACGCGGCCATTATCAACATCGAGACAGGGAATAATTCTTTTTGCTAAAGCCATAATATTTCCGAACTAAGCTAAGCCTTCAGTCTGATCACAATAAGTTTGTGCCGCAGCAACATCCAGCGTCCCTTCGTAAATAGCACGACCGGTAATGGCACCCAAAATTCCTTCGCCGGCTACTTTTTGCAGTGCTTTAATATCGTCCATATTGGTCACGCCACCAGAGGCAATGACTTTAATACTGGAAGCCTGTGCCATGGCCACGGTTTGCTCAACATTAACGCCTTGCATCATACCATCGCGACTGATATCGGTATAAACAATAGATTCAACACCGTCTTGCTCAAACCGCTTGGCTAATTCAGTGGCTTTAATATCAGAAACCTCGGCCCAACCATCGGTGGCGACCAAACCGTCTTTGGCATCAAGGCCAACAATAATATGACCGGGAAAGGCTTTACAGGCTGCCGTCACAAACTCGGGCTCCTTAACGGCCTTGGTACCAATAATTAAATAATTAACTCCGGCATTAAGATAATGCTCGATGGTTTCAAGATTGCGAATACCGCCGCCAATCTGAATCGGTAGATCAGGATAGGCTCGGGCGATTGACGTCACCGCCTCACCATTAATGGGCTTGCCATCAAAAGCACCGTTTAAATCGACTAAATGCAAACGACGACAACCTGCCTCTACCCAGCGACTTGCCATCTGCACAGGGTCATCACCATAAACCGTAGAATCGTCCATTAGACCCTGACGCAAACGAACACAGGCACCATCTTTTAAATCAATTGCAGGAATAATTAACATACTTCAAAAACCATCGAATCAATAAAATTAACTTTGACCATCCCAACGCAAAAAATTGCCCAGCAATTGTAAGCCTGCTGTACTGCTTTTTTCTGGATGACATTGCGCCGCGAACACATTGTCGCGGTAAAGTGCGGCATGAATATTGACACCGTAATCAGCGGTTGCCGCGATCAAGGATAAGTCGGTCGTCTGCACATAATAACTGTGCACAAAATAAAATCGGCTATCTTGCTCGATACCGGCCCACAAAGGATGATCAACCGTTTGATGCAATTGATTCCAACCCATATGCGGTACTTTTAATTTTTCGCCGTTATCCCCCGTTAAAGGATCACCGAAAAACTTGACCTCACCGGGCAACAAACCTAAGCAAGCGACACCATTATTTTCTTCACTGCTATGCATTAACGCCTGCATACCCACACAGATGGCCAACATCGGTTTACTGGCAGCCACTTCGGCAACCACCTGATCAACACCGAGCCGACCAATCTCGGCCATGCAATCGCGAATAGCACCAACGCCGGGGAAAATTACCCGATCTGCACGCATAATGGTTTCGGCATCAGCAGTAACAACCACCTTTACATTGTCAGCCACATGCGCCAACGCACTGGCAACAGAATGCAAATTACCCATGCCGTAATCGATTACAGCAACGGTACTTTTAGCCATAGTGCTAATCCTGATTTTTTACGAGTATAGAGTGATAAAACAGCCGGTTGCGGCAATCAGTTTTTATAAGCTGCCTTTGGTGGACGGCATAATACCTGCCATACGCTCATCGGCAGCCAGCGCCATGCGCAAAGCGCGACCAAACGCTTTAAAGATTGTCTCCGCCTGATGGTGGGTATTTTTGCCCCGCAAATTATCAACGTGCAGCGTCACTTTGGCATGGTTGATAAAGCCCTGAAAAAACTCAATAAACAGGTCAACATCAAAACCACCGACCGAGCCACGGGTAAAGGGCACATGCCATTCCAGACCGGCGCGACCAGAAAAATCGATCACCACCCGCGACAGCGCTTCATCTAATGGCACATAGGCGTGGCCATAACGGACAATACCCTTTTTATCGCCCACGGCCTTGTTGAAAGCCTGACCCAGCGTGATACCGATATCTTCCACCGTGTGATGAGCATCAATATGTAAATCGCCTTTGGCCTGAATATCCAGATCAATCAAACCATGGCGGGCAATCTGATCCATCATATGATCGAGAAAAGGCAGGCCAGTTTCGAATCGAGCTTCACCGCTACCGTCTAAATTGATCGATACGGTGATTTGGGTTTCCAGGGTGTCCCGGCTAACGGTGGCTTTACGCTCAGCCATGAAAGAGTCTCCAAAAGGTATTTGCGAGCCGCAGATTTTCTGCGAGTAATTGAGTATTATAAAAAAAGCATGCCAGCATTACATCTATTGTGGCTCCCATAAAGTAAAAAATAGCCTATAAAACCGATAAGTCATGCCAGAACTTCGCAAAATCGTCGTTAGATCAGGTCCACAGGCCGCCATCCATGAATAAATCCAGAGATTCGATCAATATCAGTCAGCGAGTACTGCACTGGTTCGATCACTCCGGCCGTAAAAATCTACCCTGGCAACACGATATCAACCCCTATCGAGTCTGGGTGTCGGAGATTATGCTGCAACAGACCCAAGTCAGCACCGTTATCCCTTATTTTATTGAATTTATGCAGCAGCTACCGACGGTAGAGGATTTGGCGAGGGCCAGTGATGATCAGGTTTTGCATCTGTGGACAGGGCTGGGTTATTACTCACGGGCGCGCAATCTTCACAAGACAGCCGCTTTGATTTGTGATGAATATCAGGGGAAATTTCCAAATACGGTGGAACAACTTTGCCAGCTGCCGGGTATTGGCCGCTCCACCGCTGGAGCTATTGTCTCTATTGCCTTTCAATTACCAGCCGCCATCCTTGATGGCAATGTTAAACGGGTGCTGGCGCGTTACCACGCCATTGAGGGCTGGCCCGGACAAACAGCGGTATTGAAAAACCTCTGGCACCTTGCCGAAGCCCACTCCCCCAAGCAACGTGTTGCCGACTATAGTCAGGCGATGATGGATTTGGGGGCAACGCTTTGCACCCGCTCCAAACCTGATTGCCCGCGATGCCCGCTCAAGCAAGACTGTATTGCCAATCAGCAAGCTAGTCAGGCGCAGTATCCCGGCAAAAAACCGAAGAAAATCTTGCCGGTCAAAACCACACAAATGCTGATTATCAAAAATACTGAAGGAGAACTGTTGCTGGAAAAAAGACCGCCTAGCGGGATTTGGGGAGGGCTATGGATATTTCCCCAAATTAACCAGCACGACGATGCCAGTGAATACTGTCAGGCTATATTGGGCCAAACACCCAAACGGCTAGAGCGCTGGGATAACTACCGCCACACCTTTAGCCATTATCATTTGGATATTAGTCCTACAGTGATCACCTTGGCATCCACACCGTCGTTAGTCATGGAAGCCGACCGGCAACTCTGGTATAACCCGCATCAACCCGCAACTATTGGCCTTGCAGCACCGATTAAACAGCTGATCGCCAGATTGCCTAACGATTTATCTAACTAACGGAATTGCCATGTCACGCACGGTTTTTTGCAAAAAGTATCAACAACAGCTTGAGGGCTTAGATACTCCACCCTACCCGGGCGCTAAAGGACAAGAGATCTTTGCCACCATCTCTAAAAAAGCCTGGCAAGAATGGCTGGCCCACCAAACCATGCTGATCAATGAGCGCCAGCTTAATATGATCGATGCCAAGGATCGCCAGTTTCTCCAGCTACAAATGGATAAATTTATGGCTGGAGAAGACTATGCCAAAGCCGATGGCTATGTGCCGGAGCAGGATAAATAACGGTATTAGTCGCCCTTGACTCAAGCGCTGCTTCCTAGTTTAATACGCGCCTTCTGTGACTTGGCCTATTTGTTTAGATAGAGGTCAACTCACGTATCAGATTTGCCCGGTTAGCTCAGTCGGTAGAGCAGGGGATTGAAAATCCCCGTGTCCGTGGTTCGATTCCGCGACCGGGCACCATTTTTTCTTCAGTGATATCCAGAAGTTAATATAGCCCCTATAGCCCCTATAGCCCCTATGCAACATAAGCAACATAAAGATTGGCGAAATTTTTCTCGCGCTAATTTAATGCTTGGCTGATCCGACTCTTTCTCGCCTTGCGATTTGGGTATGCAACAAACCGATAACGGCCGAACCAAATAACCAACCAGCGGCGGGTACTGGGACTTCAGTGACGGAACTAAAGCTAGTGACGTAAAAGCCAACGCTGCCACTATCCAAATCCAATCGAGAGTTATGGGAAAAGTTGAACTGTGCACTATCCAGCTCTGACAACAGAGAAGTGTCGGCAAAGACGCTAGCCGTTGAATCGTTAAATCGCACAAAGATTTGACTCACTGATTGCCCTGCCAACAGATCGCCAGTGTAACCGCCGTTAAAGCCTCTTGAATCAAATTGGTCGCCAACAGAAGAATGGTTGTTGTAAACCCATATGTCGTTTCCACCAATGGTTCCACTCAAGCCATTCACACTAAAGCTTGAGTCATGATTAGTATCATACTGTTGGGTTACTGCATCAGAATAGGAGCCATACGATGATGAATCGTCATAGGAAAAATGGCCCGTTATGGTATCGCCTATATCAACCGTTCCAGCAATGGTGGTACTGTTTACTACTCCAATCCAGTTTATCGGGACAATGGCAGCAGTGGCATTTAAAGGTAGGATTAAGGCCGTCAGAGCCAGCGTTTTCTTGAGCATGAGGGAATACTCTTTTTAATTGTTATTATGTTGTTTATTTTTTGTACAGCCATCCTGCCATCAATCAATCCAAATGTAAAGCCAAGCTGATTAATGGGGTTCAGCGCAATAACCGTCTTGAATCGATAGCCAATCCGCCTGAGAGGCGCTTTATACCGCCATATTTTCAAATAGTTTGAAAATTTCTACCGCTAATCATTTCCACAATAGACACGGTAATATTCGGCAGCACCAATCCAAATATAAAAGCTCGCCGTAGGTTTTGTAAGTACATCAATTCACAAATGAGAACTTGCGGTAAAGATAACCGGACTTATATCAATAATCAGCATTGCTTAATTTGTAATGCAATAGTCTTTAAGCATTATCTATATTTTGCTTAATCCTTTAGACCAAGTTTTTATCAGAGTCATTGCTAGTCACTGCAGGATTTTACAGGAAGATCTTTGAATATACTTATCGTTGGTGGCTCGGGTGGTATTGGCGCTGCATTAGTTGATCGATTTTTATCACATAGATTAACCAACACGATCTATGCGACTTACCTAACCGGCCAAAAAATTACTCAATCACCCAAGGTGAAGTGGCATCAAGTCGATATAACTTCTGAAAAAGATATTCGTGATTTAGCTGATAATATTCCGCAGCTTGATGTTTTGATTAACGCCATAGGAATACTGCACGATGAGTGCAACCATCCGGAAAAAACCATCAATAATTTCGACCCTGATTTTTTTCAAAAAAATATTTCGATTAACACCACAGCATCCATACTATTGGCCAAATATTTTTGCCGGCCTTTGAAATCGAGTAGTATAAGCCACTTTGTTGCTTTATCTGCACGAGTCGGCAGTATCGAAGATAATAAAATCGGTGGATGGATTAGCTATCGCTGCTCCAAGGCCGCGCTAAATATGGCGATCAAGACCATCAGTTTGGAATGGCAATTTAAAAATCCTAACTGCTGTGCTTTGGCATTTCACCCAGGCACAACTGACACCAACTTTTCCAAACCCTACCAAAAAAACGTGCCTGAAAATAAACTCTTTAAACCCGAGTATGTTGCCGATCAATTAATTCAATTGATAGAAAACACCACGCCATCGGATACAGGAAAATTTTATAGTTTTGATGGCAGCGAGATATCGTGGTGATAATGATTTTTTTACAACCCGATACCCGTCAGTGATTTAACTCATTAAAAAAGACACGGCGACTATGGATCATTTCTTTATAGGTTTGCAATATTGAAAAATCAATAGTGGTTATTTTAGCTTCTACCACTTCCATCTGTTTTTCCAATTCAACCAGTTCTTGTAGTAGTTTTTCTTTGACGGATTTTGTATTTTGCAGAGCCACACTACCGAGGATACCGTGGCGTATTTCCGGGCGATTCAGCTCCAACTCCAAATAGTCAACTACCTTTTTCATTATCATCACCTCCAAGTCTGTCCACTATTATTAATGGATCATGATTCCATGGTTAGCTTTTGGCTTGCTTGCCGAGGGCTTGCCACGCATTACTCTTTATTTTTAGCAACCGCCTCAGGCCGACCAACATCCTCCTTATAACGAAAAAAAACAAGTAGTATTGATAAAAAAATCGATAATACCGAAAGAGAAAATATTTTTAAAACCTTAAGACATAGTAGGCTTATGTTTTAAGACTATAAAGTTAGGCAGATTGGTTTATTCCTTTAAAATTTCAGCCCATGATTTTCGCGCACCGCCAAGCGCATAGAAATGCGGATTAATGATCGATGCCCTGCGATTGTACTGCAGCGGTTTAAAATCCATATCAACCAGACAACCTCCCGCCGCTTCCAGCACCGCCTGCCCTGCTGCCGTGTCCCACTCACAGCAAGGAGCAAAGCGCGGATAAATATCCGCTGCACCTTCTGCCAAACGACAAAACTTAAGTGCGCTTCCTGCCGTGGCCCTGTCAACAGATTGAAAATGCCGGGACAATTTATCGATACAAGATTCAAGTTCAGGCCCTGCATGGCGACTACTACTTAACACCCTGATAACATCACCAGATGTTTTATCACTGCAGGCAATATTATTGCGCCCAGTGTTATCAATCCGCAGCGCTTTTTTTTCTTCAACCAAGCCAAGGTATGCCATCTGTTGCAACGGAATATAAACCATACCCAACACCGGACGATGATGCTCAATCAAGGCAATATTGATTGTAAACTCGCCGCTGCGCGCGATAAATTCACGGGTACCATCGAGCGGGTCCAACAACCAGTAAGGTGACCACTGACTGCGCTCGGCAAAATCCGGCAGCGCCTGCTCTTCCGATAAAACCGGCCATTGCGGTGTCAGGCTCGCCAAACCCTGGCTAATAATATCGTGAGATGTCTTATCCGCTCGAGTAAGCGGCGAGCCATCTTGTTTTTGCTCGACAAGTACCGGCTCTGCCGATTGATAGATATCGACTATCGCCTGCCCTGCCTGTTGGCACAATTCAAGCAACCGCTCTGCCATTTGCTGTTTGTCGCTCTGCCCGAAATTCAATGGATTAACCCTGCTGCTATTTTATTGGCTTCACTATAACCGTATGCCGCAAGATATTACACTTAACAAAATCCTTGCTCCCCTTCATAATTCGCCGTCCACAGACAGGAAGCACAATGATTAACTGGCAATCAATAGAAACAGTCATGCTCGATATGGACGGCACCTTGCTGGACCTGCATTTCGACAATTTTTTCTGGCTGCAGTATTTGCCCAAGCGCTTTGCCGATATCCACCAACAGGATGAACAGCAATGCCGAATAGACCTCACCGCTCGGTTTGAACAACAGCGCGGCAACTTAAATTGGTATTGTCTGGACTACTGGTCAGAGCAGTTGCAAGTGGATATTCCGGCCCTCAAGCGTGAAGTCGAACATATGATTACTATTCGGCCGCATGTGCTCAGCTTTTTGCAGCAACTGCAGCAAAGCTCCATGCAGGTAATGCTAGTGACCAATGCCCATCAGCACAGTCTGGATATTAAGATGGATAAAACCGGCCTGAGACCATTATTCGATAAATTGGTGGTTTCCCATGACTTCAAGCGACCAAAAGAACAGCGCGAATTTTGGCAGCGACTAAAAATACGCCACCCTTATAATCCGGCAACCACCCTATTAATTGATGATACGCTTAGTGTGCTGCGATCGGCGCAAGACTATGGCATTCAACACCTGTTAACGCTGCTACAGCCAGATAGTCAGCAGCGCAAACGTGAGCACACCGAGTTTCCAGCCATTTTGCATTTCGACGAAATTATGCCCATTAACAACACCGGATCATGACTGACGATAAAAACCCACAACACCCCTTTCCAGCCACCAAGGTCAGGTTGGATAAATGGCTATGGGCAGCCCGCTTCTTTAAAACCCGCAGCTTGGCCAAACAGGCGATAGAGGGCGGCAAGGTTCACTACAATGGCGCTCGCAGCAAAGTCAGCAAAGATGTCGATATCGGTGCCAAACTGACCATCCGCACCGGCTGGGATGAAAAAGAAGTTGAAGTAATCGCACTCTCTGAACAGCGCCGGGGTGCCACCGAGGCCGCATTGCTCTATACCGAAACCGAAGCCAGCACAACACGCAGGGCCGCTGAGGCCGACCAACGTAAAGCCTTTAAGGGTTTGGGTTTAAATAGCCAACAGCGCCCTAATAAAAAACAACGTCGCCAAATCCATCGGTTTAAACAAATACAGCATGATTGATAGCCATCTAACCAAAAAGCTGCTCGTGTCGGGAAGCTGCTACCTCTATAATCCCCGCCCATGACTGATCAATTACAACGCTTTATCTTCGATAATACTGATATCCGCGGTGAAATTACGCGCCTAGAAAACAGCTATCAGGAGACTATTAGCCATCATAATTACCCCGAAGTGGTTACTCACTTACTTGGAGAGTTCCTAGCTGCAGCTACCCTGCTTAGTGCCACGCTAAAATTTGACGGCACCTTAACCCTGCAAGCACGCAGCGAAGGTGAAATTCCTCTAATCATGGCCGAGGCCAGTTCTGATCATAAGCTTCGGGCGATTGCTCGCGAAGCGGACGCTGCCAGCAGCCATGATTTCACCCAATTACTCGCCAACGGCCAGCTGATTATCACCATTGACCCCAAACAGGGACAGCGCTATCAGGGTATCGTCGCTCTTGAAGGCAACAATCTATCCGAATGTCTGGAAGCTTATTTTCTGCAAAGTGAACAGCTATCCACCCGGGTTTGGCTGGCCAGCAATGGCCAACAAGCGGTGGGGATGATGCTACAGGAACTGCCGGCCAGCGAAGCGATCACCGCCGAACAACGGCAACAGCATTGGCAGCATATCACCAAACTGGCGGAGACCCTGACCGCGGAAGAATTATTATCACTGCCTTTTGATCAACTGCTGTACCGGCTATACCACCAGGAGCAAGTGCGGCTGTTTGAGCCGGACATAATGGCCTTTCAATGTAGCTGCTCCGAGACCCGCACACTAAACGCACTGCGCACGCTGGGCAAAGAAGAATTGGACCGTATTCTTGCAGAAACGGGCACCATTGATATCAATTGTGAGTTCTGCCATCAGCATTACCGCTTTGATCGTGCCGCTATCTCAGATTTATTTGACACCACCCTGCACTAAAATTTTTCTCCGGTAATTTTTACATTATTCACTAAGCGGCATTTTTGTAGTTTTACTACGTGCCAACAAAGATCAAAATCAACGGATTTTATAAGTTGGCCAACACCCCCCGCCGCTGGCGGAAATAAATCCCCATTTTTCTGGCCCTAGCCGCGACCATCTCTGTAGTTTTATTACTCAAAAAGAGCCATAAAAACCCGCCTCAGGGGTTAGCGTCAGCCAAAGTTTTTTGCCATAATGGCGCGCCTCAAAAGGCAGGTACCGGTAGGCAGCTATCTTATGTTGCACCCTGACAACAAATTACTGGAACCAAACCAGCCCGGACACAAGGCCAACAGACAGGAAAAGAGAATTAGCATGACCACACATACAAATTTATCTGCCTCCGAGTTAATCGAACAGGCACTGCTCCGCGGCGAAGGTCAACTGACTGATACCGGCGCGCTTTATATCACCACCGGCAAGCGCACCGGCCGCTCTCCGGCAGATCGCTTCGTAGTGCAAGAACCGTCGACTGCGGATGCGATTGATTGGGGTTCGGTTAACCGCCCTTTCGATGCGGATAAATTTGATGCGCTGTGGAATCGTGTTGAAGACTATCTGGCGCAGAAAGATCGCTTTGTTTCTACCCTGCATGTTGCCGCTCACGACGAGCACTATATCCCGGTTGTAGTTAATACCGAGACCGCATGGCAAGGTCTGTTTGGTTACAATATGTTTGTTCGCCCTGAAGCCGGCAAGTACAACCCCAAATCCAAAGAAGAGTGGACCATTCTTAATGTAGCCAGCTTCGAGTGTGACCCCGAGCGTGACGGCACAAATTCTGACGGCGTGGTTTTAGTTAACTTTGCTCAACGCAAAGTATTACTGGCAGGTATGCGCTATGCCGGTGAAATGAAAAAAGCGATGTTCTCGGTACAGAACTTCCTGTTGCCAGAAAAAGACGTGATGCCAATGCACTGTTCAGCCAACGTTGATGAACAAGGCAACACCACTTTATTCTTCGGCTTGTCTGGCACCGGCAAAACCACCTTATCGGCCGACCCAGCTTGCTACCTGATTGGTGATGATGAACACGGCTGGGCAAAAGGCGCTGTATTTAATATCGAAGGTGGTTGCTATGCAAAAACCATCAACCTTAGCCAGAAAAACGAACCCATTATTTGGGATGCAATACGTTTTGGCGCTATCGTTGAAAACGTCGTACTGAATGAACAGCGCACCGCTGATTATGACGATCTGACATTGAGTGAAAACGGTCGCTGCTCCTATCCTTTGGAACATGTTGAAAAGCGCGTTATTGAAAATGCAGCTGGCGAGCCTAAAACGGTTATCTTCCTGACTTGTGATGTTTCAGGGGTATTACCTCCAGTCTCTATCTTGTCTAAAGAAGCCGCGGCCTTTCACTTTCTCTCCGGTTACACCGCTCGTGTCGGTTCTACCGAAGTTGGCGCAGAAGCCGGCATCCACCCAACTTTCTCAACCTGCTTCGGCGCGCCATTTATGCCACGCCCTGCTGGTGACTACGCTGAGTTATTGATGAAGCGTATTGAAGATTTTGATTCACAAGTTTACCTGATCAATACCGGCTGGACCGGCGGCTCTGGCGGTGAAGGCGGCAGCGGCTCACGCTTCCCAATCCCTGTGACACGGGCTGTAGTATCAGCTGCTCAAAACGGTTCTCTATTGAATACTGAAACCGAGCACCTCGATGCATTGAATCTGGATATTCCTGTCGCCATCCCCGGTGTTGATGAAAAATATATCAACCCACGCAAAGCTTGGGGCAATGACGCCGGCTATGACGAGCAAGCCACTAAACTGGCCAAGCTGTTTCAGGATAATATTAAAAAGTTTGAGGTGTCTGAAGATATTGTTAATGCAGGCCCTAAAGCCTGATAGACCAGACCGCAATGGTAAAAAGGGACCGCTGTTTAAATGCGGTCCCTTTTTTTTGCCCGGCAATAATCAACAAATAGAGTTGGCGGTCTTAAGGTCAGACGGCCTGTGTCTTTACGACTGAGTCTGATAAAATTCACCCACTTGTTTTTTATCCCTTCCTAACTTCTAAGGAGAGTAACAATGACGGTACAAGTGGGCGACAAACTTCCTGCAGGCAGCTTAAATGTGATGGGCGCAGAGGGCCCTCAACAGGCTACCATTAGCGAATTATTCGACGGCAAAAAAGTCGTTATGTTTGCGGTACCCGGTGCATTCACGCCTGGCTGCTCCATGACTCACCTTCCCGGTTTTGTGGTCAATGCTGACAAAATCAAAGCCAACGGGGTTGATAGCATTATTTGCCTGTCGGTTAATGATGCCTTTGTAATGAGTGCTTGGGGCAAAGCACAAAATGCTGAAGCGCTGATTATGGCCGCTGATGGTAGTGGCGATTACACCAAAGCCTTAGGTCTGGTATTAGACGCCAGCAACTTTGGCATGGGCGAACGCAGCCAGCGTTATGCCATGATCGTCGATAACGGCGAAATCACTTATCTTGGTGTTGATGCTAAAGGGATTGAAGCCAGTGCAGCTGATGCGGTTCTTGCCGCGCTCTAGTGATTAAACATCATAGACTGGAAGCCGGCGACCTAAACCGGCTTGGTTTATGCCGTGCTATCGGCTGAACCGGCACTGATCGGTGGATGAAAGATCATCTGCACAACAGTGCCATCAGGATCTAAACAATAAAAACTCCGGGCACCATCGCGATGAGTGCGCGGCTCACTTTTTATCCGCACACCGTGAGACTTTAAAAACTCATACCACTGATCAACCTGATCTATTTTATCAATTATAAAACCGATATGATCCAGACGCTGCTGAGCAGGCGGGCGCTCGGCACCGGTAAAACGATGTAGCGCAACATTGTCATTGCCTGAAGTCAGATAAACATTATCGGCATCGGGCTCCCACTCAATCTTCATACCTAACAGCTTGGTATAAAACATCACCGTTTCTTCAAAGCTTTCCACAAACAATGCAATATGCCGCAGACCTGCCGTGGGCGCCGGGCGATTACTTTCATCAATTGTCATAACAATATCCTTTAGTAAACACGTTATAACCGGATCAAGCCGTTAATGCCACCAACTCATAACTATGAGTCACTTCTACCCCGGCAGCTTCCATCATAATAGAAGCCGAACAGTACTTCTCAGCGGATAAACTGACCGCACGTTTTACATGAGCCTCTTTAAGGTTTCGACCGCTAACAATAAATTTTAAATGAATCTTGGTAAACACGGCCGGCACTGCATCAGCCCGCTCTGCACTGAGTTCAGCAACACAGCTTTCGACATCCTGACGGGATTTTTTTAGCATACTGAGCACGTCAAAAGACGCACAGCCACCCATACCCATTAATAACATTTCCATAGGACGTGGGCCCAGATTATGGCCACCCAAATCCGGCGGACCATCCATCACCACACGGTGACCAGTTTCTGATTTGGCGACAAAACTGACGCCATCTGCCCATTCAACAGTTGCTTTCATTGATTATTTCACTTGTTCTATTTATTAATCATTGCCACATATCATCGACAAGGGCAGCAAGCTTAGCATATCCCCAGTGCCTGCCAAATAGCTAAGCCTGCCCCCATAAAGCTAGCGAAACGATATATTTAAGCCATACTGATTAGTCACTACACCGCCTCTGATCGATCAGAATAAAAAATAACCGCCTAATAAAGAGGAAAGTTCGATGGTTAGCCCCGCTTTAAGTCCACATATCGAAAATGTAGACGCGTTTTTAACGCATTGTGATCACCATCGTTTCCCGGCAAAAAGCACCCTTATCCATGCCGGTGATAGTAGTGACTCGCTGTATTATATTATTGAGGGCTCGGTCACCGTAGTGATTGAAGACGATGATGGCAAAGAAATTATTGTCGCCTATTTAAACAAGGGCGATTTCTTCGGTGAAATGGGCCTGTTTGATGATCAACCGTTACGCAGCGCTCAAGTTAAAGCCAAAACCGCCTGCGAGATCGCCGAAATTAGCTATACCAAATTTCTTGAGGTAAGCAAAACCAACCCCGAATTTCTCTTTGCCGTCAGCACTCAAATGGCGAAAAACTTGCGCGCCACCACGCGCAAAGTCAGTGATTTGGCTTTTTTAGATGTGACTGGCCGTGTTGCACGCACGCTTCTGGACCTTAGCAAACAACCCGATGCCATGACCCATCCCGATGGCATGCAGATTAAAATCACCCGCCAAGAAATTGGTCGAATCGTGGGCTGTTCGCGAGAAGTGGTCGGCCGCGTACTTCGCACCCTTGAGGAACAGGGTCTGGTAGAAGCCAAAGGTAAAACCATGGTGGTATTTGGCACCCGCTAGTATTCAATTTCACTTTAGCCTGTCAGCAATCTAACAGCGCCTATTTACTGATTATTGTTTTGATCATGCTGATCAATCTTATGATGACTTTTAGCTAATAACTGGTCAGCAAAATTGGCTATAACCGGTAGCCGGGGTGCATTGCCCACCAGTGACATCACCATCAATACCAGCCATAAAATCAACGATACCGGCGGTAGCACCATCATAATCAATGGACCCAGCGCGGGGATAATGGGCAAAAAGATATTCAGTATTGTTAGTGAACCGAATAATACAATGGCTTGGGCGCCATGGAAGCGCACCGAGTGATCCTGTTTCTCGATAAAGAAAATCGCCAGACCTGAAATCCAGCCAAACACATAGGCTAAACATTTAGCCATATTATCTGGCAATCCGGTTGTTGATGGGTTCATAGCGATTCCTTTTTA
>NZ_CAXAHB010000004.1:0-55080 GCF_963968385.1 uncultured Oceanicoccus sp. | reverse complement strand
ATTGTCATTGTCATTGTCATTGTGCTAGATCGACCAAGTGCTAGATCGACCAAAAGTGTCTTTCGGCTCGCCATAGATTACTGTATTTTCATGCCGGCTTTGGCGCCTTTGTCAGGCTCCAGCAACCAGATATCCTCACCACCGGGGCCTGCGGCTAATACCATACCTTCGGAAACGCCAAATTTCATTTTTCGAGGTTGTAAGTTGGCGACCATAACCGTGTGCTTGCCGATTAGATCTTCCGGCTTATAGGCGGCTTTAATGCCGGCAAAAACCTGCTTGCTGCCTTGATCACCAAGACTAAGTGTTAGTTGCAGTAGTTTATCTGCACCGGCAACGGCCTCGGCGGCAATAATTTCAACCACCCGTAAATCCACCTTGGCAAAATCATCAAATTCGATGGTGGCCGGAGCATCATTGTTAGCCGGTTTTGTCTTTTTGGATTTTTTTTCGGCTGTAGCACTGGCAGTGTCTTTGCTGGCTTCAATCATAGCGTCGACCTTGTCTTTATCGATACGAGTCATTAGCGGTTTAAATGGTTTGATTTGGTGATTGAGTAGCGGCTCGATAGTTGTTTGCCAGGCTAAATCGGCATTCAAAAATTGGCAAGTTTTATCAGCGGTTACAGGTAACACCGGCTTAAGATAAATCATAATCAAACGAAATAAATTGACGCACTGTGAGGCAACCGCGATCACTTGCTGTTCTTTGCCCGCTTCTTTGGCCAGTTTCCAGGGTTCCTGACTATCGAAGTATTCGTTAGTGGCATCGGCAATAGCCATAATTTCACGGATGGCTTTGCTGTATTCTCGCTGTTCATAAAGCGCGGCAATGGTGGCGCTTTTGGCGACCGCATCTTGCCACAGTTTTTTGTCGGCCAACTCAGCTGACATCACGCCGTCACTACCTTTGCTAATAAACTTGGCAGAGCGTGAAGCGATATTGACCACTTTACCGATCAAGTCTGAGTTAACCCGCTGTACAAAATCTTCGAGGTTTAAATCAATATCATCAACCGAAGCCGAGAGTTTGGCGGCGTAGTAGTAACGCAGATATTCGGCATCCAAATACTCTAGATAAGTTGATGCTTTAATAAACGTACCGCGAGATTTTGACATTTTCTGACCGTTAACGGTGACAAAACCATGCGCATATATTGCTGTGGGGGTGCGGTATCCTGCTGAGTGCAGCATGGCCGGCCAAAACAAACCGTGGAAGTTAATAATGTCTTTGCCAATAAAGTGATAGAGCTCGGTATCGGCATCTTCTGCCCAGTAATCATCAAAATTGATGCCGGCTTTATCGCAGTAGTTTTGGAAGCTGGCAATATAGCCTATCGGTGCATCCAGCCAGACATAGAAGTATTTTCCCGGAGCATCGGGAATTTCAAAACCAAAATAGGGGGCATCGCGGGAAATATCCCATTGTTGTAGGCCGGCATCCAGCCATTCGCCCAATTTATTGGCAATTTGAGTCTGCAGGCGGCCGCTTCGGGTCCATTGTTTCAGCATATCCTCAAACACCGGCAAGGTGAAAAAGTAATGCGTTGAGGCTTTTTCTACCGGTGTCGCGCCAGAGATGGCTGATTTGGGATTGATTAAATCGGCTGGGCTGTAGGTTGCACCGCAAACCTCACAGTTATCACCGTATTGATCTTCGGCTTTGCATTTTGGACAGGTGCCTTTGATATAGCGATCTGCCAGAAACAGTTCTTTTTCGGGGTCATAGAGTTGGCTAATTTCGCGGCTGACAATATGACCATTATCGCGCAGTTTTTTATAGATCAGTTCCGAGTAATGCTTATTTTCTTCGGAGTGCGTGGAGTGATAATTATTAAAATTAATTAAAAAGCCCGCCAAATCTTTCTCGTGCTCAGCCTGCACATTGGCAATTTGTTGCTCCGCAGTGATGCCATTTTTTTCCGCTGTCAGCATAATCGCGGTGCCATGAGCATCGTCGGCACAGACGTAGATACATTCGTTACCTTGTTGCTGTTGAAAGCGCACCCAGATATCGGTCTGAATAGTCTCCAGCAGATGACCTAAATGCAGGGAACCATTGGCATAGGGCAGGGCGCTGGTAACCAGCATTTTGCGTGCAGTTGCAGGTGATGATGTCTGTGGCATAACCGTTGTAAAGAAGTCTGTGTTTTGAGGTGGCTTTAAAGAGCGCTACTATAGCCTTTTTAAGCTGACTTTTCATCCACTTGACGTGGCTAAGTCGATGTTTCATTTATTATTTTTTGTCCCTTAGGTAATAACCAAGTAAAATACTTGGTTTTGATTGAATGCTTTGTGGAGAAAGTATGTCTGAAGTAACGCAGGTTCAGGTAGAGGAAGCCCTGCAGCAGTATGTAATTCCCCACCTGAATAAGAATATATTGGCGGCTGATGTGTTGAAGTCAATCACCATTGATGGCGCTATGGTGACCATCGTGATTGAGTTGGGTTTTGCTGTGGCCTCTATTAAGGCCGCGATGCAAAAGGCAATTATCGCGCTGGTCCAACAAATTCCCGCTGTGCACAATGTCAGTGTTGACATCAGCTGGACTATTGCTGCTATCAAGAGTCAGCCAGATATGCGCAGTATGGGTAAGGTAAAAAACATTATTGCGGTAGCCTCGGGGAAAGGCGGGGTTGGCAAATCAACGACCTCAGTGAATTTAGCGTTAGCGCTGGCCAAAGATGGCGCCAAAGTCGGTTTGTTAGATGCCGATATCTACGGCCCTAGCCAGCAAATGATGTTGGGTGTGGACAAAGACGCCAGGCCCGAATCAGCCAATCAGCAGTTTTTATTACCCATTGAGGCCCACGGTTTAAAGACTATGTCGATGGGTTATTTGGTGACGGATAAAACCCCGATGGTTTGGCGCGGCCCTATGGCCGGTGGTGCGCTTAACCAGTTATTGGCGCAAACCCAGTGGGGTGAATTGGATTATTTGATTATTGATATGCCACCGGGAACCGGCGATATTCAGTTAACGCTTTCGCAAAAAGCCGCGGTGGCCGGTGCAGTGATCGTCACTACGCCTCAGGATATTGCTTTAATGGATGCGCAAAAAGGTATCGAGATGTTTACCAAGGTCGAGGTGCCGGTACTGGGTGTGGTAGAAAATATGGCGATGCATATCTGTAGCCAGTGCGGCCATCAGGAGCATATTTTTGGCGATGGCGGTGGCAGTCGTATTGCGCAAGCCTATCAAGTGCCGCTATTGGGCTCTTTGCCGTTGTCGCTAGCCATTCGTCAGCAGGTTGATGCGGGTGCGCCGACCGTTGTGGCTGAGCCGGATAGTGATGAAGCTTTGATTTATGCTGAGATCGCAAGGGATATGGCAGTGCAACTAGCCAGTCAGGCTAATGCCGGGCCAGCTTTTCCTAATATCGAGATTAACAACGATTAACGGGTATTTTATTCGCGCGGGGCGGCTTGGTTTTGCAGCCACGACGTTACTGATGGTCGTAGCTTTCAACGGTGTTGTCGAGTACCACCATAGCTACGCCAGCCTGTCTAAACATATCTCGTGTTTCTTGAGCAGCATGATACAGCGACTTAGCCACTACCTTTTTAATGCCGCAGCTAATAATTAACATAGCGCAAACGCGGCAGGGTTCCATCTTGCAATAAAGCGTGCTGCCCTCCAGTGAGATACCATGCTTGGCCGCCTGGCAGATAGCATTTTGTTCGGCGTGGATGGTTCGCATACAGTGTTGGCGAGTAGTGCCATCGTCATCGATGACTTGTTTCATCAGATGGCCGACTTCATCGCAGTGGGGTAAACCGGAAGGAGAGCCGACATAGCCGGTGGAAATAATACGTCTGTCTTTGACAATAATGCAGCCTGATCTGCCGCGATCACATGTCGCTCGCTTGCCGACAGTGTCCATCATATCAATAAAATAATTATCCCAGTCTGGTCTCATGGTCTTAACAGCCT
This sequence comes from uncultured Oceanicoccus sp., assembly GCF_963968385.1. Taxonomy (NCBI): domain Bacteria; kingdom Pseudomonadati; phylum Pseudomonadota; class Gammaproteobacteria; order Cellvibrionales; family Spongiibacteraceae; genus Oceanicoccus; species uncultured Oceanicoccus sp. The sequence goes on along the minus strand of NZ_CAXAHB010000004.1, from coordinate 51,146 downwards.
ATTGGTAATGTGGATAGGGGATTAATCGCCGACAGTATAACAGTTACTTATGCTGTCGCGCTTGTTAAGATTGGCTGCGGTTCAGCCTAGTATGGGGTGATTGTTTAAATGATTTTTTGTGCTGGAAAGAGATAGTTAAATGGATATTGCCTTAGAGCATATTTTACTACTGCTTATTACCGGTCTCTTGGCGGGGGTGATCAATGTCTTGGCAGGCGGTGGTTCCAATTTAACGCTGCCGGCATTGATGGTGATGGGGATGCCTGCCGATATCGCTAACGCGACCAATCGTGTTGCAGTGGGCTTGCAAAATGTTGTGGCGATACGCAGTTTCCATCAATACGATAAATTACCCACGGATGATCTGGGCGCTATTTTAATACCGACCTTAATCGGAGGTTTTTTCGGTGCTATTGGCGCATCCTATGCGCCGGAATGGATATTAAAGCCCTTGTTACTGGCGGTGATGATTACCATGACGATCATTATGCTAGTCAAACCGAGTGTTATATCGCCGCCGCCCGGCACCATTGCCCATAAAGTGAAAGAAAAACCCTCTTCTTGGTGGTGGTTGGCTGGGGCGGGTTTTTATGCCGGTTTTATTCAGGCAGGTGTGGGGTTTATTTTGATCACTGCCTTGGCCGGTGTGCTGCGCTATGATCTGGTGAGAACTCATGCCTTAAAAGTGGTTTGCGTTTTGTTACCCACCCTTGTGGCTCTGGCTGTCTTTACTGCCAGAGGTCAGGTGTTATGGATTCCGGGCTTGATTTTGGCTGCTGGCAGTATGGTTGGCGCCTACCTTGCGGTGAGATTTGCTATTACTGCCAAGACTTCAACCCTCAAGTGGTTTTTATTGATTATGACCCTCTGTGGCAGTGCGGCAGTGTTATGGTTTTAAACAAGCCTGTGTTAGGCTGTGCTGGCATTATAAAAAAAGTAATAGTGATGCCATATTCGTTTTCATCGGGGTATCGAGGTGTCACAACACGCCCAAAATTTAATAAGTATTATAGAGGGCAACTGAGTATGCCCATCAACAGTGACTTTTTTATTGTAAAACGGTAAGCTTGCCGCCTAATTTGCAGGCTATAAAGCCTTTCTTCTCTTTTAACTGGAATCAACTCTATGCCAAACTCAGTTGTTATAAGTGGCACCGGTTTATGGAATCCTCCCCATACCATTAGCAATGAAGAATTAGTCACCGCCTATAACGCTCATGCTGACCAGTTCAATGCAGATAATGCCGCTGCGATTGAGGCCGGAGAGCTTGCCGCCAAACCCCATTCCAGTGCAGAATTTATTGAAAAAGCCTCCGGTATTAAAAGCCGCTTTGTCTATAAAAAGGACGGCATCCTCGATATTGAGCGCCTGCGCCCCAATATTCCTGAGCGTGACGACGATGAGTTATCGGATCAGGCAGAGATCGGCGTTAATGCTGCCAAATTGGCATTGGCTGCCGCCAATAAATCCGCTGCTGATATCGATGCAGTGATTGTGTCCTGTGCTTACACCCAGCGTTCATACCCCGCTATCGCCATCGAGATACAGCAGGCACTGGCTATAGAAGGTTTTGGTTTTGATATGTTGGTGGCGTGTTCTGCGGCCACCTTTGGTATTCATCGCGCTTATGAAATGGTTGCTGCCGGTACCGCCAAATCGGTATTGGTGATTAATCCGGAGTTGACCTCACCACAGGTCAATTGGGGTGACCGCGATAGTCACTTTATTTTTGGTGATGTGGGTATGGCCACCGTGGTGGAGTCCGCTGAAACCTGCATCTCGGACCATCGCTATGAAATTCTCAGCACCAAAGCAGTGACCAGTTATTCTAATAATATTCGCTCCAATTTTGGCTATGTGAGTCGCGCCAATGATGCTGACCCTTATTCAGCGGATCGATTGTTTCATCAAAATGGTCGCAAGGTGTTTAAGGAAGTGTGCCCAATGGCGGCTAAACATATTACCGAGCATCTGCAGTGTCATCAGCTAAGCTCCACTGATATCAGTCGTTGGTGGTTGCATCAGGCAAATATCAACATGAACTTATTGATTAGCAAAAAATTATTGGGACGTGATGCCACGCCTGAAGAGGCGCCGATTGTTTTGGATCGTTATGCCAACGCCGCATCAGCGGGATCATTGATCGCTTTTAATTTACACCACGAGGATCTACAGACTGGTGATTACGGTGTTATTTGTTCCTTTGGTGCGGGTTATTCCATAGGAAGTTTAGTGATTCGTAAGGGCTAACATATTTGTTTAAACCATCGTTACTAAAAGTTTTTACTCATAATTTAATAATAAATAAAACGAGAGAGCTTGCTGATGAGAAGAGTGATCTTCAATCAAAAAGGTGGTGTTGGTAAATCCAGCATTACCTGTAATCTGGCTGCCATTAGTGCCAGCCGCGGTTATAAAACACTGGTAGTTGATTTAGATGTTCAAGCCAATAGTAGTTATTACTTGGGTCATGAGCAACCCCTTAACCTAGCCTATGCCCACGATCAAGGCCATAACATGCTGAGTGAAGGCTCGATAGTTGGTCTATTTAAACAATCCATCGATATGCATACGCCAAAGCAAGATCCGATGGACTATGTGACTGAAACAACGTTTGAAAATCTATACCTGATGGCATCCAGCCCTGCTCTGGATTTGATGGAGCGTGAGCTTGAGTCTCGCTACAAAATCTACAAATTGCGTGAAGCGTTGGTTGAGTTAAACAAGACTTTTGACCATATTTATATTGATACGGCTCCGGTATTTAATTTCTACAGTAAATCTGCCCTGATTGCTGCTAATAGTGTGTTGATTCCATTCGATTGCGATACGTTTTCTCGTCAGGCGCTCTACGGTTTGATGCAAAATGTGGGTGAGTTACAAGAGGATCATAATGCTGAATTGCGCATTGGTGGCATTATCGTCAATCAATTTAACAAGCAGGCTCGTTTTCCTAAGCAGTTGGTGGGTGAGTTGATTAATGAGTCTTACCCGATTTTATCCAGTTATATTTCTTCATCCGTTAAAATGAAGGAATCACACGCTATGCAAACTCCATTGGTATACTGTTATCCCAAGCATAAGTTATCCGAAGAGTTTGAGCGCCTATATCGCGAACTCAGTGATGAGCCGGTGATTAAGCGTCCAGAAGTTGCGGCTGAAAATAAAATTTCTTCACTCTTTATTTAATAGCTGCTTGCTGATTAATCGTGGTCTGGTGAGCATTTGCTAGGCTACTAATATGTCTGAAGGCAAACGTCACAGCGGCTAGCGCAAAAATCATTCCGCCAACGGCTTGTCCCATTAACACCCCGGTAGCTCCTGCTATTTGACCCCCCCAATAAACAAACGGCAGTGTCCCCAGCGTGGATTTGCCGACATTAAACCATGTGGCATACATCGGTTTGCCTAGATTATTAAACATGGAGTTAGAGATAAACTGTATGCCATTAAATATAAAAGTGATGGCTATCCATGTGCAGAAAACTCGCATCAATTCAGCGGCTTCTCCTGTTAATTTAAATAGCGCGATAATAGGATCTTGCAACATAAATAGCAGAGTAGAGACTAGCGTGACATAGGTCGCATTGAAGATCAGCGAATTACGCATTGTTTGACGAATACGAGTAAAGTTAAACGCACCATAATTCTGGCCAATGATTGGGGCTATAGCTCCTGAAAGCGCAAACACTAGGGCATAGGCGACCGGCGATATCCGACCAATAATGGCATATCCTGCGACATAAGCGCCGCCGAATTGGGCTATCGCTTTGATCACAATCGCATTGCTGATGGGGGTGGCTAGATTGGTGAGCATTGCAGGTCCGGCGATTTTAAAAATCGGTCTAAAGTCGTCGATCAGGTCTTTAACGACAAAACTCTTCATCAATTTATGTTTGCGGGTGACGCCATAAAAGGCAATGCCCATTACGGCAAACCGGGCGATTACTGAAGCAACAGCTGCACCTTCCACGCCCATACTTAAAGCAAAAATAAAAATCGGGTCGAGTACTGCATTAACACCACCGCCAACTAAAGTCGTTAGCATGGAAAGTCTGGCATCGCCCACAGCGCGCAGTGCTGCCGACATTGCCATTCCTGTCGCCAGAATGGGTAACGAGGGTAGTACTATTTGCAGGTAACTAACACCGACATTGAGAGCGCCTTGATCGGCACCCAGTAGTTGAAATAACAACGGCAGGTTAAACCAGATGACACAGGACATGGTACCAGTCAGTGTTAGTGCTAATACCGTGACATTCACCACATAGCGTCTGGCCTGATCTATCTTGCGCTGGCCAATCATCCGCGATACCAAGGCGGCCATGGATATGGTGATACCAATACTTAAAGAAACGGTAAAAAAGGAGATGCTGGCGGCAAAGCCGACACCGGCAATAATGTCGTCGCTGCCCAGCATACTGAGAAACAGTATGTCGATAAGGTCGACAATAAATATACTCAACAAACCCAGTGCGCTGGTGCTGGTCATCACCCAAATATGGCGCATGATAGAGCCGTCAATAAATTTGGCGGGTAGTGCTGGTTCGCCAGTTTTATCAATCATGGTAGTGACGGCTCGATTTATTAGGGCTAGGCATTGATGAAGTGATTATGGGAAATTTCACAAACCGGGATTGTATCATGATTAGTGGCTGGCTGGTGGGCTATATCCACTGACATAGAACAAAAAGCGTGGCTGCAGCGAGCTGTATCAGACTGCTCTTTACATTACCCGGGAATCATAGGCCCAATGTAACAAGGCCTGCCGTTGTTTCCTTCGGCAATCGCAGTCTCCTGGGCCGCAATTTTTTTTGATGGCACCGATATGACGGCGCATGGATTTCCAGCGTTTAATTTGGCGTTGATCTTCTTGAGTCATGCGACGACCGCGGTAATAGCGGCAATACCATTGAAACCAACCTCTGGGGTCTAGATGATAAATCCACCCTTTATCTTGCCAGTGACTTAGCGGAAGCGAAGCATCAACACGAAAATAATTTAGCGACACGTCTTTTACTGCGGGGGATAGTATCGCCTGACGAAACCACGATTTGGGGAATTCATCCTGGCAGTCATTCATATATTTGCCGCCAAAAATTCCTAGCGCCAGCAATTCTTTGGGGCTGAGTTCAGGGTAGAAATCGGGATCAAAGTTTTTGCCTTCGGGCTGCTCCAAGGTATAGCTATAGCCTTGTTGCATGGTGTCATTAACAATAATGTGCTTGCTCATAACGAGCTATAATTTTAAAGCTTGAATAACGGTTTGCTCAAGCTTTCCACCTAGAGGTTGTTCGCTGGAGGGGAAGGCCGCAATCGCTTTGCCATCTTTGCCAATAACATACTTGGTAAAATTCCAGCGTGGCGCTTTACCAGTTTGTTGCGCCAGAGCTTTAAATACAGGATTGGCATCATTACCTCTTACCCGTGTGGTACCGAACATTTGGAAAGTTACACCGTAATTAACATAACAGACGTTGGCTGTTTTCTCTTCGTTGCGATGCTCTTGATAAAAATCGTTGGAGGGGAAGCCCAGCACAACCAAACCTTGATCTTTGTAGCGCTGATACAGTGCTTCCAGTGTTTTAAATTGTGAGGTATAACCGCATTGGCTGGCCGTATTAACCACCACAATCACTTTATCCTTATAGTCTTCACAGAGATTAACCGTTTCATCAGAGCGCAGCTTTCGCGGTTCATAGTCTAGCAAATTGTTGCAGTTGGCCAGACTTGGTTGACTGAAAAACAGGCTGCTAATCGCCGCTAATAGTCGAAAGGTCATGGTAATTTGTCCCTTGTTTTGTGCATGAAAGTTCCAGGTCTGACATGGTTACGTACAGGGTGCTAATTTGGATGTTAAACCCTGCTGGTGGCGCTATATTACTATGGTTCAGGCTAGATGATTAAACCGGCTTTGGCCGTTTGCCGTACCAAGGATAATTGATAAGGAGTTACTTATGTCTATTTCGCCTGTTACAAAAATGGCCAGTCTTATTGCGATCTTGGCCCTATTGCTGTCTTCCTGTGGTTCCATTGAAGTGACTGATTATGCAAACAACCAGCCCAAGCTGGTTGCTGAGTCTTTTTTTGAAGGTCAGTTAAGAGCAGATGGCATTCTCAAGGACCGTTCGGGCAAGGTGATCCGCTATTTTACTGCTGATATTAAAGCCTATTGGAACGATGGTATTGGAACACTGGAAGAAGATTTTGTCTTTGATGATGGCGAAAAACAGCGGCGGGTTTGGACCTTAACCCCCAATGGTGATAACCGCTATATTGGCACTGCCGGTGATGTCATTGGTGAATCCGAGATTCAGATTTCTGGTAACAGTATGTTTTTGGATTATGTACTTCGTATTCCCTATGGTGATGGCACCATAGATATTGCTATCGATGACCGTATGTATCTGGTATCGCCGAGCGTGTTGATAAATGAGTCTGGTATGTCCAAGTTTGGAATTAATGTCGGGACATTGCTGTTGGTGATTCAGCGGCTTGAGTAAGTGCTTTTCTTCATTCCCAATGACCTCTCCCATGGATGGGTTTGCGGCATTTTCTAAACACTAATATCTTGTCCTGCTGGCAGTATCGCTACATTGTTTCTCCAGCCAATGATTGATAACCTGATGTTTTAAACACAGAGCCATCGATCTTGCCGTCCCTATCCCAGCCAATAGCCGCAATAGAACAATTACAGACGGATGCTCGCCAATCACGACAGCGCCGATTGCTGGTCTTGTCCGGCGAGCGTGACTGGGCCTGTGAGCTATTAGCCCAATGCACATTACTAGACCCGCTGTGGATTTCCGATCAAGCACCAGCCAATGCTACTGCTATAGAACGAACCCAAGCCCGCCAATGGTTGGGGCGGGAACTTGATAGCCTGATTTATGATACTTGGGCCGGATTTGATCCTGATGCATTGGCTGCGGTGTCTGGCGCACTGGTAGGTGGTGGTTTATTGGTGTTGGTGGTGCCTCCATTGGCCGAGTGGCCAAAATATGCCGACCCTGCCTATCAGCGGTTATTAGTTTACCCTTTTCAAGCCGAGGATATCTCCGGTCGCTTTATTCGGCATATTATTGGTCATCTACAGACCGATAAAAATACCTTGTTGATTGAGCAAAATCAGGCGATTGATTTTATATCAGCCGATAACATACCAGCCCTGTTGCCAGAGCCAATGGATGATCATTGTTTGACCGTCGATCAATCTCAAGCGGTAAAAGCGATCTTCGCGGTATCAAAAGGGCGAAGCCGACGGCCTTTAGTGATTCGTTCTGATCGGGGGCGGGGAAAATCATCGGCACTGGGTATCGCCAGTGCTGCTTTGATAAAACAGGGTGATTGCAATATTGTGATTACCGCACCGCTAATGGCATCGGTGCAGCCGGTGTTCGAGCATGCTGCTCGATTATTGGGTGTGGCGCCATCTGGCGGAAGCATTCATTATCAACAGTCCCGGCTAGAGTTTATGGCGGTTGATGAATTAATTCGCAACAAACCGCAAGCTGATCTGTTATTGGTGGATGAAGCAGCTGCTATCCCCGCCTTTATGCTGGAGCAGTATTTAACGATCTATAAGCGAATCGTTTTTTCAACCACGGTGCAGGGTTATGAGGGTAGTGGTCGCGGCTTTGATATTCGATTTACGCAAACATTGGATAATAAAACACCTCAGTGGCAATCCTGTTTCTTAAAACAGCCTGTTCGGTGGGCGGAAAACGACCCAGTTGAGACTTGGTTGTTTAATAGCTTGCTACTTAAAGAGTGTAGTGTTGATAAAACGGTATTAGCAGGCTGCGAGCTTAAGCTATGTGTTAGTGAAAAACTTAATCGAGATCAGTTGCTAGCTAATAATACCGATTTAGAACAATTATTTAGTTTGTTGGTCTCTGCCCATTATCAAACTTCTCCCGCCGACTTACGTAATATGCTGGATGGCCCTAATATTTCGGTTTGGGTGAGTCGTTACCAAGGACAGATTATCGCCGCCGCATTGGTGGCTGATGAGGGAGGCTTTGATCAGGCTTTATCCGAGTTAATCTGGCAGGGCAAACGGCGACCCCAAGGTCATCTAGTCGCACAATCCCTATCCGCCCATTGTGGTTTTAAAGCAGCGCCGCTGTTGCGTTATCAGCGGGTAATGCGTATTGCTGTGCATCCCTTAGTGCAGCGAAAATCCATTGGCAAACAGCTTGTGGCCGAAATTGTTTTGCAGGCTCGTCAAGAGAGAGTTGATTTTATCGGCTCAAGTTTTGCTGCAACGGCTGATGTATTGCAATTTTGGCAGTCTGTGCAATGTATTCCCGTGCGTCTGGGAACCAGTCGTGATGCCAGTAGTGGTTGTTATTCTGCATTAGTACTTTCGGCACTGAGTATCGAAGGGGAAAAGCTATTAACCAAGGCGCGCTACAGATTCGGTGAGTGCTTTCCGCGTGATTTGCCGATGCAATACCAACAGTTAGAGCCTGAACTAGTAATAGAGCTGCTACTCAATCACGACACTCATGCGATTAACATGGATCAGCAAGCCTGGTTGGATATTGAAGCCTTTGTGTTGGGGTATCGGCAATACAAAACCTGCTATTTATCACTGTGGAAATTAGTTGTATTGGTTTTATCTAGTCGAGAAATAGTCAAGGAGCTGTCTGACCAGCACAAACATATTTTAGTGATGAGGGTACTGCAGCAACAATCTATAAGCGCAGTTGTTCAGGGTGCCGAGTTAAGCGGGAAAAAAGCCCTGCAATCGATACTGCGAGAGATTATGCAAAGCCTTTTTTTGCAACGGCAAAAACTTGCCGAGAAATGACCGCTGCATAGGCCTTAGTTACTGTTTGGTAACGATCCTTTGCACAAAATCAATAATATCGCTAATAGCAATATCCTGATTATCGCTATCCTTACGGCCTTTATATTCCAATTGCTGCTCCTTTAAGCCACGGTCACCAACAACGATACGATGAGGGATACCCATCAATTCCATATCGTTAAATTTAACCCCGGGTCTTTCGTTACGATCATCCAATAGTACGTCATAACCCAGCGCGGTGAGTTGGTCATAAAGCTTATTCGATTGTTCGGCCACCGCTTCAGACTTATGCATATTTAAGGGCACAATAGCTATTTGGAAGGGGGCGATACTGTCGGGCCAGATAATGCCTTTATCGTCATTATTTTGCTCAATGGCTGAGGCAACAATACGGCTAACACCGATACCGTAACAGCCCATTAACATGATTTGATCTTTACCGTGTTCATTCAGCACGGTGGCATTTAGAGCCTCTGAGTACTTGGTGCCAAGCTGAAAAATATGGCCGACTTCTATGCCGCGCTTAATCTGCAATGTGCCATTGCCGTCTGGGCTAGGGTCGCCTTCAACCACATTGCGAATATCTTCAATGCGGTCTGTTTTGGCATCACGCTCCCAGTTTACTCCGGTTAAATGGAAGCCATCTTCATTGGCGCCACAGACAAAATCGGCTAAATGCGCCGCGCTGCGATCAATAATGGTTTCAATCGATAGATTAACCGGGCCAATTGAGCCCACAGAGCATCCTAATACAGCCTTGATAGTCTCTTCGCTGGCAAACTCCAAGGGGTTGGCAACACCGGCAAGTTTTTCTGCTTTAATAGCGTTTAGCTCATGGTCGCCACGCACGATCAGGGCAATTAACGGTGTTTCATTCTCTTCGTCTGCTGCTTCGCCCATGACTATCAGGGTTTTAACTATCTGGTCAGCATTGACGTTTAAACCAGCACTCACTTGCTCAATGGTATGCTGACCCGGAGTGGTTATCTTTTCCATATCGCTACTAGCGGCAGGGCGCTTACTCGCAGGTGCCAATGCTTCTGCCATTTCAACATTGGCAGCAAAGTCACTGCTATTACTAAAGGCAATATCATCTTCACCGGAATCGGCTAATACATGGAACTCATGTGAAGTGCTGCCACCAATAGAGCCAGTATCTGCAATGACCGGCCGGAACTGCAAACCCAAACGGTTAAAGATATTGCTATAGGCGCTATGCATGATGTTATAAGTGTCTTGTAATGACTGTTGATCTTTATGAAAAGAATAGGCGTCTTTCATAATAAATTCGCGCGAGCGCATCACCCCGAACCGAGGGCGGATTTCATCGCGAAATTTGGTTTGGATCTGATAAAAGTTGGCGGGTAATTGCTTATAGCTTTTGATTTCATGACGAATTAAATCGGTAATCACTTCCTCGTGGGTAGGACCCAAACAAAAGCTATTTTTATGGCGATCAGCCATACGCAATAATTCGGGTCCATACTGCTGCCAACGGCCGGATTCTTGCCATAACTCAGCCGGTTGCACTACAGGCATTAACACCTCCTGTGCTCCAGCCTTGTTCATTTCATCGCGAACAATCGCTTCAACCTTACGCAACACGCGCAAGCCCATCGGCAACCAGCTATATAACCCCGAAGAGAGTTTGCGGATCATGCCGGCTCTCAGCATCAGTTGATGGCTGATAACAACAGCATCGGATGGCGTTTCTTTAACAGTGGCAATTAAAAACTGGCTGGCGCGCATTGTGTATACTGGCTCTTTTTGTAGTATGGGTGAAAGTAATCAGCAAGCATTCTACGTCTGATCATCCATACGGTACAGTGTAAAGTGTGTTTTAGCCCTTAAATATGAGTAATACGGTAACGAATATGTTTGAACTCCACCCACAATTGGCCAAAGACTGTATTGAAGTGGGGGATTTCCCCCTTAGCAAAGTACTGTTATTGAACGACAGTCATTATCCCTGGGTAGTTCTTGTACCCAGACGTGAAAATATTGACGAAATTTTCCAATTGAGTGATGAAGACCAGCGCCAATTATTGGCAGAATCCAGCACATTATCTGAGGCGATGGCGACCTATTTTAAGGCCGATAAAATGAATGTGGCCGCATTGGGAAATAAGGTGCCGCAATTACATCTTCATCATATAGTGCGCTACAAAAATGACGTTAGTTGGCCCAACCCAATTTGGGGCGCGGTAGCGGCAAAACCCTATAATAAAACCGAATTAGACGATCTGATAGCAATACTTCAGTCGATTATCAGTTTCGACTAATGACTTCGGGATATTGTTGTTTTCTAAAAATCAGGCAGCTCTTACCGGCTTAATCCCTATTATTTTTAGCGATTTTTTAGCTTAAAAACTGATAATTAATGGATTTTGAAAAAAAATGCTTTTTTTCGCCATTTAATCGCCTAATTCCCACAAAAAACCTTGTATTGCAGTATTTTCTGGTCTATACAGATTTGTGACACTGTATATATAGATTGAAATAGTTTTTGAAATTTGTAAATCGGTGTTTGAGTGACCTATAAATTTGAACATAATATTGAGCTAACTCATCATTTAACAACCATAAGGGCTAACCAACATGGCGACTAAAAAGAAAGCAGCACCAAAGAAGAAGGCAGTTGCAAAGAAAAAGGCACCTGCCAAGAAAAAAGTAGCGGCTAAGAAGGCTCCGGCCAAGAAAAAAGTAGCAGCTAAGAAGGCACCAGCCAAGAAAAAAGTAGCCGCTAAGAAAGCACCTGCTAAGAAAGCGGCGCCTAAGAAAAAGGCGGTAGCTAAGAAGCCAGCTGCTAAGAAAAAAGCAGCCAGTGCTATCAAAGCTAAAATGACTAAGAGTCAGATTCTCACCGATATTGGTGCAGCTACTGATTTGAGTCGCAAACAGGTTGCAGCAGTTTTTGATGAGTTAGAGTCATTGATTGGCCGCAGTATTGCCAAGCGTGGTCTGGGTGAATTTACTGTACCGGGCTTGATGAAAATAACTACTGTTAAAAAGCCTGCCAAAAAAGCCCGTAAAGGTATCAATCCTTTCACTGGTGAAGAGCAGATGTTTAAAGCCAAGCCTGCCAGCATGGCGGTTAAGGTTCGTCCTTTGAAGAAACTGAAAGAGTACGCTGCTAAGTAATAGCGAACACTGACAGTGATTTCTACACCTGACGCCTCTCTGTTGTAGTGAGGTGTCAGGTTTCTTTGTCTTTTTGTATCCCCTCCAGATGACTTTCCTTTCTACCGATTAATGTAAAATTTGTTTTTTTTCAGTGATTTACCATAACAATTCTATTTTGATTGCGATACTATGGCGCCGCCTTGGTTAGCACTTATACGATGGCCAGTGTTTTAGGGTATAATCGCGCGCGTTTTTACAGCGGCAACAATAGCTGTAGTTTGATTATTGAGGTTTTATCTATGCCCATTTATGAGTATCAGTGTCAGGACTGCGGGCACAGCTTGGAAATATTGCAGAAATTGGGCGATGCTCCTGCTACCGATTGCCCTGCATGTGGCAATTCCACACTGAAAAAGAAAATATCTGCGGTGGGTTTTCGACTTAAGGGTGGCGGCTGGTATGAAACTGACTTCAAAACCGGCAATAAAAAGAATCTAGCCAGCAGCGGAGATAGCAGCTCTGGCGGTTCAGCCGCCAGCGATTGACGGCGAGACAAATTAATGGGTTGCCAGTCTTTTCAACGACTGCCAGCTTGTATCAGAATTATTATCTATAGGCATACGGGAACATAGTCACAATGCGCACTCATTATTGCGGAAATATACGCTCGGCAGATATCGATGAAGAAGTCACTCTTTACGGTTGGGTTGATCGTCGTCGCGATCATGGCGGGGTGATCTTTTTGGATTTGCGTGATCGTGAAGGGATTGTGCAGGTGGTTTTTGACCCCGATACCAATGAGCATTTTGAGCGTGCCGACAAAGTCCGTAGTGAATATGTGTTGCAGGTAAAAGGTCGGGTGCGGGCTCGAGGCGAAGGCACCGTCAATGCCAATATGTCGACTGGTGAAATTGAAGTGCTGGGTAAAGAGCTAGAAATTCTTAACAGTGCTGCTACACCGCCGTTCCAGTTAGATGACCATATTGAAGTGGGCGAAGATGTCCGTTTAAAGTACCGTTATATCGACCTGCGTCGCGCAGAAATGCTGGATAAGCTAAAGCTGCGTTCAAAAGTAACTTCCTCTATTCGCCGTTTTCTTGATGATAATGGTTTTCTAGATATTGAAACCCCTATCCTGACTAAAGCGACGCCAGAAGGCGCCCGCGATTATTTAGTTCCATCAAGAACCCATGAGGGTAAGTTTTTTGCGCTGCCGCAGTCACCACAGCTGTTTAAGCAGCTATTGATGGTGTCGGGTATGGATCGCTACTACCAAATCGCCAAATGTTTCCGCGATGAAGATTTGCGTGCCGATCGCCAGCCGGAATTTACCCAAATCGATATCGAAACTTCCTTTATGGACGATCAGCAAATTATGGCGATCACCGAAGGGATGATTCGAGAACTCTTTAAAGAAGTGTTAGATGTTGATTTGGGCGAGTTTCCTCGTATGCCATACGCCGAAGCGATGCTGCGCTTTGGTAGCGACAAGCCTGATCTGCGTATTCCTTTCGAGCTGGTTGATGTTAATGATCTGATGCAGCAGGTCGATTTTAAAGTATTTAACGGTCCCGCCAACGACCCCAAAGGTCGTGTCGCTGCGTTAAAAATACCGGGTGGTGCTAAAATTAGCCGCAAGCAAATTGATGACTACACCCAATACGTCAGTATTTACGGTGCGAAAGGCTTGGCGTGGATCAAGGTCAATGATGTCGCTGCCGGCCTTGAAGGATTGCAGTCACCGATCCTGAAATTTATGCCTGATGATATCGTTAGCCAAATGATGGAGCGTTTAGCTGTCGCTGACGGCGATATCGTTTTCTTTGGTGCCGATAAGACCAGCATTGTCAACGAAGCCCTAGGTGCTTTACGGGTTAAAATTGGCGAAGATCTCGAGATGATTGAAGGTGATTGGGCGCCACTATGGGTTGTTGACTTTCCAATGTTTGAAGAAAACAGCGAAGGCAATCTGACCTCATTACATCATCCATTCACTGCTCCGGCGTGTTCACCTGAACAGCTGCAACAAAACCCTGAACAGGCCTTATCCATTGCCTACGATATGGTGTTAAACGGTACTGAATTAGGCGGCGGTTCCGTTCGTATTCATCAACCGGAAATGCAGCAAGCGGTATTTCGCGTGCTAGGTATCAGTGATGAAGAGGCTGAGGAAAAGTTTGGTTTCCTATTGGATGCATTAAAATATGGTGCGCCACCCCATGGTGGTTTGGCCTTTGGTCTGGATCGTCTGGTGATGTTGATTACCGGTGCTAAATCCATTCGTGATGTTATTGCCTTCCCGAAAACACAAACGGCAGCTTGTGTGATGACCGATGCACCAGGCATGGCTGATAATAAACAGCTGCGTGAACTCAATATCAAACTGCGCGAAAAATCCAAGCCGAGCGAGCCTAAAGCCGGCGCATAAACATTGGAGGCTTAGTCAATGGCCGGTCATAGCAAGTGGGCGAATATTAAACATCGCAAAGCCGCGCAGGATGCAAAGCGCGGTAAAGTGTTTACAAAAATGATTCGTGAATTGGTCGTTGCTGCCAAGGCCGGTGGTCCTAACCCCGATGATAACCCCAGCCTGAGAGCGATTATCGACAAAGCGCTGACGGCTAATATGAAGCGCGATACTATCGATAAAGCGGTGGCTCGTGGCGCTGGCACCAACGATGAAGATAATTACGAAGCCGCTACCTATGAAGGTTATGCCGCTGCTGGTGTCGCGGTATTGGTGGAATGTCTAACTGATAATCGCAACCGGACTGTCGCTGAAGTTCGCCACGCTTTTAGCAAGCGCGGTGGTAATTTAGGGACTGACGGTTCGGTTGCCTATTTATTTACTCGCACTGGTCAAATTAGCTTTGCGCAAGGCGATGAAGACCAAATTATGGAAGTTGCGCTAGAAGCCGGGGCTGAAGATGTTGTGGTCAACGACGATGGCTCGATGGATGTGATGACCGTTTTTGAAGATTTTTTGTCGGTCAAAGAGGCAATGGTTACGGCGGGTTTAACACCTGATCATGCCGAAGTCACCATGCTGCCATCAACCACCGTTGAACTAGATCAAGACGGCGCCGAAAAAGTCATGGGTCTGGTTGATATGTTGGAAGATCTGGATGATATCCAACATGTTTATACCAATGCCGATATCCCTGATCATATCCTTGAGGCCATGGAATAAGCCTTTTTAGACCACTGAATAAAAATACAGTCATTTGCTGTCAAACTATTGTTATACCCCCCTCAAACTGCCAGAATAGCCGCATTATAACGGCAAAAAAACCGGCTTTATGGCACTCATTCTCGGGATTGACCCCGGCTCAAGAAAAACAGGTTACGGCATTATCAATGTTACCGGTAACCAGCATGATTATGTCACCAGTGGCGTAATCCGTCTGCCTGTTGAACAAGAACTGCCCGAACGTATTAAAGTGCTGATACAAAGCCTCGCCGAGATTATTGAAACTCATTGCCCACAACAGGTTGCTATTGAACAGGTATTTATGGCTAAAAACGCCGGTTCCGCTTTAAAGTTGGGGCAGGCGCGCGGTGCGGCCATTGCCGCCTGTGTGGCGCAACATGTAGAAGTGGCTGAGTATTCTGCCCGACAAATTAAACAGGCGGTTGTTGGCAGCGGTGCGGCTGATAAGGAGCAGGTGCAACATATGGTCAAAGTTCTGTTAAAACTTCCGGCTATGCCGCAGGAAGATGCGGCAGATGCTTTAGGGGCGGCTATTTGTCATGCCCATACACAGGCCAGTTTAATTAATCTGGCAGGGGTGAGTCGGGTCAGAAGAGGGCGCATGCGCTAATGCTAGAAAATATTGAGGAAAGTGTATGATTGGCAGACTGCACGGTGTGATTCTGGACAAACAAGCACCCGAACTACTGATTGATGTTAATGGTGTGGCCTATGAGGTGCAGGCACCTATGACCACTATTTATCAATTGCCAGAGATTGGTAAGCCGGTAACCTTACATACCCATTTTGTGGTGCGCGAGGATGCACAGCTACTTTATGGTTTTGCCGATCTTCGCGAGCGTAGTTTATTTCGCACCCTGATCAAAGTGAACGGGGTTGGTCCCAAACTGGCGCTGACGATTTTGTCGGGTATTGAGTCTGACGATTTTGTGCGTTGTGTTCGCGATGGCGATACGGTCTCGTTGGTAAGATTGCCAGGCGTTGGCAAAAAAACAGCAGAACGTTTGCTGGTAGAAATGAAAGATAGACTCAAGGATTGGTCTATCGACGGTGCTGCTATTAGTGATAACAATAGTAGTACGGTGTCTTCTAACGATATGATGGCTGAGGCCGAAAGTGCCCTGATCGCATTAGGCTATAAGCCACAACAAGCCAGTAAGGCGATTGCCGCGGTGAATAATGCTAGTATGGATAGCAGTGAAGCGCTGATTCGTATGGCGCTGAAAAATATGGTGTCTTAATGATAGAACAAGATCGCTTAGTCTCAGCGGCTGCCGACACTACTGGTAGTGAAGAGATCAATGACCGCGCTATCCGCCCGAAAAGTCTGGCGGAATATGTAGGTCAACCGGTGGTGCGCGAGCAAATGGATATTTTTGTTAGTGCCGCCAAGCTGCGCAGCGAGCCATTGGACCATACACTTATTTTTGGTCCCCCGGGTTTGGGAAAAACCACACTGGCCAACATTCTTGCAACAGAAATGGGGGTGTCATTAAAAACCACCTCCGGTCCGGTGCTGGAAAAAGCCGGTGACTTAGCCGCCTTGATGACTAACCTTGAGCCGGGTGATGTGCTGTTTATCGATGAGATTCACCGTTTAAGCCCTCATATAGAAGAAGTGTTATATCCGGCGATGGAAGATTACCAGCTGGATATTATGATTGGCGAAGGGCCGGCAGCTCGTTCGATCAAATTAGATTTGCCTCCTTTTACCCTGATCGGCGCTACTACTAGAGCAGGGCTATTGACATCACCGCTTCGAGATCGTTTTGGCATTGTGCAGCGTCTGGAGTTTTACAATACTGAAGATTTAACCCATATCGTTGGCCGCTCAGCGGATATTTTAGAGGTCGAGATGGATAAAGGTGGTGCCAGAGAAATTGCTCGCCGTTCAAGAGGTACGCCGCGTATCGCCAACCGGTTATTAAGACGGGTAAGAGACTACGCTGAAGTAAAAGGCAATGGCACTGTGGACAAAACGATCGCTGATAAAGCATTGGATATGCTCAATGTCGACCAACATGGTTTTGACCATCTCGACCGTCGTTTATTGCTGGCACTGATTGAAAAATTTGATGGTGGCCCAGTCGGTGTTGATAGTCTGGCCGCGGCGATTAGTGAAGAGCGGGGTACTATCGAAGATGTGTTAGAACCCTATTTAATACAGCAAGGCTATATTGTTAGAACACCGCGTGGCCGTATGGCAACCCGCAATGCCTACCTGCATTTTGGCCTAGATATGCCGCAAAATAACGATCAGGAAAAAATGCTCAGCAGTATCGATGAAACCCTGCACCAACAACCGCTGATTGACGATGAATAAGACGGCGATTTTTGAATGGCCGCTGCGAGTCTATATCGAAGATACCGATGCCGGCGGTATTGTTTACTACGTTAATTATCTAAAATTTATGGAGCGAGCCCGTACTGAA
The DNA here is from genome assembly GCF_963968385.1 of uncultured Oceanicoccus sp. Lineage (NCBI taxonomy): Bacteria > Pseudomonadati > Pseudomonadota > Gammaproteobacteria > Cellvibrionales > Spongiibacteraceae > Oceanicoccus > uncultured Oceanicoccus sp. The sequence goes on along the minus strand of NZ_CAXAHB010000004.1, from coordinate 33,565 downwards.
CTACTGCGCAGTCAGGGTTTTGAGAAACAATGTATTTTTGATGCGGATTTAATGTTTGTGGTTCATGGCCTAAATAGCGAATATCTAAAACCAGCTCGCTTAGATGATCAGTTAGTGGTAACTGCCAAAGTCACTCGGCATGGCAAAGCCTATATGCTTATGGAGCAACGGGTGTATCGACAGAATAGTGAGATCAGGGAACTGCTATGCCGCGCTGAAGTCAAATTGGCCTGTGTTGATAAACAGACCATTAAGCCCAAGCGAATACCTGCCGAACTGCTATCGGTATTAAGCAATTAATTAAAAACAGAGAGGGGAGCTAGCAGCAGTGACTGAACAATTATCGGTATGGCAGTTAATCGCCAGTGCCAGTATCACGGTGCAAGCGGTGATGTTGATTTTAGCCATCACCTCGGTTATTTCATGGTTTATGATTATTCAGCGAGGTTTTTATTTTCGCGCCTGCACCCGAGCTCGGCTTAATTTTGAGCAGCAATTTTGGTCGGGTATGGATCTTGGTCAACTGTATCGTCAGGGCTCGGCGCAAGCAGATAGTTCCGGTCATAGCTTGGTCGGTATGGAAAGTATCTTTCGTGCAGGTTTTAAAGAATTTTCCCGCCTGCGGCAGCAAAAGGGTGTTGATGCTGATGCAATCATGGAAGGGGCGCAACGGGCTATGCGTGTAGCCAGTGCCCGTGAAGAAGAACAAATGGATAAACACCTGCCATTTCTTGCCACCGTCGGTTCTACTAGTCCTTATATTGGTTTGTTCGGTACTGTTTGGGGAATTATGACGTCATTTCAGGCACTGTCCACGATGTCACAAGCCACGCTGGCAACGGTAGCACCGGGTATATCCGAAGCCTTAGTGGCTACCGCCATGGGTCTTTTTGCTGCGATACCGGCAGTGGTTGCTTATAACCGTTATTCGGCCAGAGTAGATATGCTGCTTAATAAATATGAAACCTTTGCCGATGAGTTTTATAGTATCCTGAATCGACAAGCCCATCGTATTGCAGGCTTGCAAGGCTAGGTTAATCATGTCCAGACGACATAAACGACGTAAGCCCATGGCGGAAATTAATGTCGTACCTTATATCGACGTAATGCTGGTGCTATTAATTGTCTTTATGGTGACAGCACCGATGTTAATGCAGGGTGTCAAAGTCGAGTTGCCAAAAGCTGCCGCGATTCCCGTGGGTAAACAGACGGATGAACCCTTAATTGTTTCGATTAAAGCCGATGGCAGTTACTACTTGAATCTCGGTGAAAATGAAGAAACATCCCTCTCTTTAGCATTGCTGCAAGATAAAGTTAGCAAAATTATTCGTCGCAAACCGGACACTGCCGTTTTGGTTTGGGGCGATAAAAGCGTCGCCTACGGTAATGTGGTCGAACTGATGGCGGCTTTGCAATCCGCTGGAGCGCCAGCGGTTGGTCTGGTTACGGAAAATCCCTGAACGGATTATGTATAAGTCACTGACTTTACCGTTACTCGTTACTCTCCTTATTCATGGTGTTCTTCTGGCACTTGTTATAGTTGATATGCCGGAATCTCAGTCGATGGTGAAGCGAGCAGCCAGCGAATATATTCGGGCAGAGTTGGTGATATTGGAAAAACCTAAAGTCATACCAAAGCCCAAAAAAGTGATTCACAAAAAAGACCCCAACAAAGCCAAACAAAAAGCCGCTGTGCAAAAGAAAAAAATCGAACCAAAACGTCAGCCACAGCAAAAAGTGAGACCACAAAAACAGCCACAGCAAAAAGTCGTTGAAGCTCAGCGCATCAAACAGCAAGAAGCGGATCGCTTGGCAGAGCAGCAACGGTTACAACGTGAATCAGAGCGCGAATTATCCGATGCTATTGCGCAGGAAAATGCCCAACAACAATTTGTAAACGACAGCGAAATGGCTAACAGCTATATTGCCCTTATCACCGATGTAATACAGCGGAACTGGAATCGTCCACCCAGCGCTCGCAATAGTATGGAGGCAGAGCTGATAGTACAAATGGTGCCAACGGGTGAAGTGGTTAGCGTTAAAATTGTTCGCAGCAGTGGCAATGAGGCCTTTGATCGCTCTGCGGAAACCGCTGTGCTTAAAGCCGAGCGCTTTGCGGAAATCCAACAACTGCCTGCCAGAGTATTTGAACAATATTTTCGCCGTTTACGATTAAAATTTAAACCGGAGGATTTGCGCCTGTGATACGCGCTATAGTCATTACTTTATCCCTATTTGCTGGCTCCGCTTCGTGGGCACAGTTAACCATTGAAATCACTCAAGGTCGTGATAACCCCACTGCCATTGCCATTGTGCCTTTTGATTGGCAGGGGGCGGGGGTGGCTCAAGAAGATGTGGCGGCAATTATTGAGGCTGACTTGCAACGCACCGGTCAGTTTGCTCCGGTTGGCCGTGACGATATGCTGAGCAGACCGCAACAAGCTAGCGAGGTTTTCTACCGTGACTGGCGCGCCCTTGATGTGGATTATCTGGTTGTTGGGAAAGTGCTGCCAACCGCAAAAGGCTTGGTTGCCCAATACGAGATGTTCGATATCTATACCCAGAAAAAAGTACTGAGCGCTAGCGTGGCGGACGATATTGGTTCATGGCGTGGTATTGCTCACCGCATTAGCGATAGCGTTTATGAAAAGTTGACCGGTATTCGCGGTGCATTTAGCACCCGCTTGCTCTATATCTCGGCTATTGAGCAGGGCAGTGGTGACGTTAACTATCGACTACTGGTGGCTGATGTTGATGGTGCCAATGAGCGTGTTGTATTTGAAAGTGATGATCCGCTAATGACTCCGTCATGGGCCCCTGACGGAGAGCGCATTGCCTATGTTTCTTTTGAAACCAATCGTGCAGCTATTTTTATGCACAACCTGAAAACTGGTGAGCGTACCCAGCTCACCAATTACCAGGGTTTAAATGGTGCGCCTTCATGGTCTCCCGATGGCAAGCAGTTGGCGATGGTCTTATCCAAAGATGGTAGCCCCGATATTTATGTGATGGATATCGCTACTCGCGAGTTAAAGCGGGTCACTCGCCATTTTGCGATTGATACCGAGCCTTCTTGGATGCCTGATGGCAAATCACTTATCTATACCTCCGATAGAGGCGGTAAACCGCAGATTTATCAGGTAACACTGGCCAATGGTTATGAAGAACGAGTGACTTTTGAGGGTGATTACAATGCCAGAGCGCAAGTCGTGCCTGATGGCAGTGGTATTATTATGGTGCATCGCAAAAAGGGTAATTACCATATTGCTATGCAGGATATCCAACGAGGTACTATACATATTCTGACCAAAACCAGTCTGGACGAATCGCCCAGCATTTCACCCAATGGTGCTATGCTACTTTATGCCACCAAATATCAGGGCAAGGGTATTCTGGCAGCCGTATCTTTGGATGGGGGAGTAAAGTTTCGTTTGCCCTCTCGATTTGGCGAGGTTAGAGAGCCAGCTTGGTCATCCTATATTGACCATTAAGCGTAAAATCGTCTGCATTATATGCGGCTATGTTGAGATAATGCCATTGCTAAATTTTGTTAATTGCTAGTGACTTTGAATCTGATCACCGTAAAATGTAACAAATAAGCATCAACATTGGCCCTTGGTCTATGGCCGATCAGTTAATTTACAGCTAGACTATGCTTTAGCTTTGATGATTCAAAAACTCTAGCGCCAATCATTTACAGGCAATTTAAAAGAAAAAAATGACTTATTGTAATATGACAAAATGATGAAAATTAAATACCCTTTTTGCTAACCTGACTATCTAGGAATGATTATGGAAATCTATAAAACTAAATTACTAGGTGCTGTTTTCGCTACCGCTTTATTAGTAGGTTGTGCCAGCACCGATACGTCTGATGATACTGCCGCGGCGATTGCTGCAGAACAAGCCGCTGCTGAAGCCGCTGCCACCAAGGCCGCTGAAGAAGAGGCTGCTCGCAAAGCGGCTGAAGAAGCTGCCAGCCTGCAAAGCATTTTCTACTTTGATTTTGATCAAGCTACGCTATCGGCTGACACTCGTGCAGCTTTGGATGCTCAGATAGCTGTCCTGAAAGATAGTAACGCCAAAGTTCGTTTGGAAGGTCACGCTGATGAGCGCGGTACGCGTGAATACAATATGGCTTTGGGTGAGCGTCGTGCCAATGCGGTTGCCAACTACCTAGTCATCAACGGAGTGGCTCGTTACCGTATTGAAGCTGTCAGCTATGGTGAAGAGTGTCCGATGGATCCCGGCTCAGATGATTCAATCTGGAGCCAAAACCGTCGCGTTGAACTTAAATAATTTTGATACTGATAACTGAACCAGCCTTATGTCTATAAGAAGGGTAAAAAACTATGTCGCGCTACTTGTTAGCGCGGCTTTTGTTTTTAGTAGCGTTGTATTAGCCCAGGCCCCCGTCGTGGATGCCAGTAATACTCATGCAATCGATAGACAAGCTCTCAATGCCAATACAACATCTGCATCCGCTGAGACTAGCGGGCAAGGTGAATTGTTTTATCAGTTGCAACTATTGCAACAGGAAGTTATGCAATTGCGCGGTGTGGTAGAAGAGCAAGCCTACCTGTTAAAACAGGTAAAAGAACAAAATATGAAGCGTTATATTGATATGGATCGTCGTCTGGGTGAAATGGCAACCGTGACAGCGCCTACTGCAACGACAGCAAACCCTACTAATCTCGGCGTTGGTGTAACTACTGAGACTGCACCAACCGTTGTCGCTGCTGCTGGCGAGCGCGAAATTTATGATGCCGCCTATCTATTAGTGAAGCAGCGTCGTTTCGATGAAGCACTAGAAGCCTTCGGACAATTTCTAGTAGATTTTCCGCAGGGTAAATACAGCCCCAATAGCTACTATTGGATGGGTGAGCTCTACCAGGTCATTAACCCGCCAGATCTGGAAGCTGCCAGACAATCCTTTGTTCAATTACTGGATCAATATCCAAGCCATTTTAAAGTGCCTGACGCGATGTATAAGCTGGGTAAGGTGTATTTCCTTAAAGGTGATAAAAACAAAGCCCGCACCCTATTGGAACAAGTTATTGCAAACTACAGTAAAGGCACCAATTCATCTGCAGCGGATAAAGCGCGACAGTTTATTAACGCTAATTATTAACTTGTTTTTCCGTTCCCCGACAACGATTCATGACCGATCTAAGAATTACTGAAATTTTCTACTCCCTGCAGGGAGAAACCCGAACTGTGGGCTTGCCTACGGTTTTTGTGCGTCTAACAGGTTGCCCATTGCGCTGTGGTTACTGCGATACTGAATACGCTTTCCATGGTGGTGAAAAACGCACACAACACTCCATCCTCGAAGAGGTGGCCAGTCATAATCCGCGTTATGTCACCATTACTGGTGGTGAGCCGTTAGCACAGCCTGACTGCTTGGCACTTCTCACAAAGCTTTGTGATCAAGGTTATACAGTTTCCTTAGAGACTAGCGGCGCAATCACACTAGCTGGCATTGATCCGAGAGTGGTTATCGTGATGGATTTAAAAACTCCCGCCTCTGGTGAAGTATCACGTAATCTTTATGAAAATATTGACCAATTATCGAGTCATGATCAGGTCAAATTCGTTATCTGCGACCGCGGTGACTACGAGTGGTCCCGATTCAAAGTAGACCAATATCGTCTGGCTGATAAAGTCGGTGATATCCTCTTTTCCCCAAGCTTCGGCCAAGTTGATGCCAGAGAACTGGCCGAGTGGGTATTGGCCGATAATCTGCCGGTACGCCTGCAGCTACAAATGCACAAACTGCTATGGGATGATGCCGCAGGACATTAAGCCTTACCTCTCAAACCGTACTGATAGAGAAAGCCCATGCAAGACAAAAAAGCCGTTATTCTCGTCTCCGGTGGCTTGGACTCGGCCACCGTATTAGCCATGGCTATTGCCGAGGGCTATAGTTGCTATACGCTGGGTTTCGACTATGGCCAGCGTACCCATTCAGAGCTGATTGCCGCCGAAGATATTTCCCGTCAAATGGGCGCAGTCGAGCATAAAGTCATCAAGCTCGATCTCAGTAGCATTGGCGGCTCAGCGCTGACTGACAATACTATTGAGGTGCCTGAACACCATGACGATGCCGAGGGCATACCCGTCACCTATGTTCCAGCTAGAAACTCAGTCTTCCTCTCCATCGGCTTGGGCTGGGCCGAAGTGTTAGGTGCCAATGATATTTTTATCGGGGTCAATGCGGTTGACTATAGCGGTTACCCGGATTGTCGTCCGGACTACATAGCCGCCTTTGAGAAAATGGCCAATATGGCTACCAAAGTCGGTGTAGAGGGCGGCAGCTTAAAAATCCGTACCCCGCTAATGCACCTGACCAAGGGTGAAATTGTCCAAAAAGGCAGCAAATTAGGTGTGGATTACAGCCTCACAGTATCCTGCTATCAAGCCAACGAGCAGGGCGAAGCCTGCGGTAAATGTGATAGTTGTTTCCTGCGTAAAGAAGGTTTTGAGCAGGCCGGTTTGACTGACCCCACCCGTTATATAAATCATTGAAAAAGGTGAGGATTTAATCGAAAAAGGCTTGTGTTTTTATCTGAAAACATTATCATGTGCGCCTCCTTCTGGGGCCGTTAGCTCAGTTGGTAGAGCAGTTGGCTTTTAACCAATTGGTCGCTGGTTCGAATCCAGCACGGCCCACCATTTCCCTCGGTAAACACCTCACTTAACACGGATTCTTTTATTGTCTATTGGCATAAAAATAGCGGTGAGATTTAAGCTTTGACTATCAGCTTGCGTGCCACTCTCAGCAACACTATCAGACGGATAATGCACGATTTAATCAATAGCTTTTTAGAGGAAAACGATGGGTTATCTATATCTGACTTTAGCCATTATTGCCGAAGTTATAGGGACGACAGCACTTAAGGCATCTGAGGGGTTTTCAAAACCATTGCCCAGTGTTCTAGTGGTGCTCGGTTATTGCGCAGCCTTTTACTTTCTGTCGCTGGTCTTGAAAACCATTCCGGTTGGTATTGCCTATGCAATTTGGGCCGGGATGGGTATAGTGCTGATGGCTATTGTAGGCATCTTGTTCTTTGATCAAACGATCGATTTTCCGGCGGTCATCGGGTTATTGCTTATTATCAGCGGTGTTGTTGTTATTAATATATTCTCCAAATCAGTTGGGCGCTAATAGAGTAGCCTTTTTGTCGATCTTGGTCAGTTGGTGGCACCAAGGTGCTAATTTTCTTATTGTTAACCAGAAGCCTGCTATAGATAAGGTCTACCGCGGCTGTAGGATGTACCGCCAGCTGACTTGACCTTTACGTTAACGTAAGTTATGGTATGGGGGTGTCTACAGTAATGGTTTTCTCTGATGGCTGAACCCAAGCAGTACAATATTTCAGAATTAGCGGCCGAGTTTGGTGTTACCACCCGAACTATCCGCTTCTATGAAGAGAAGGGATTGCTAGTGCCGAGCAGGCAGGGAGCTAGTCGCATTTATAACAGTACTGACCACATCAAGTTAAAGCTGATTCTCAGAGGTAAGCGGCTTGGTTTTTCACTGGAGGAAAGCGGTGAAATTATTGGTTTGTACGATCCTGCACAGGGCAACAAGACACAGCTTAGGAAATTAATCGCCATGATCCACTCTCGGCGTGAAAAATTGTCCAATCAACTGGAAGATATACAGTTAATGATGCTTGAACTGGAGCAGGTTGAGCAACGCGCTGTGGAGACCTTAAACAATTCGTAAATAGTTTTGAACGATATATGTTTTTAGCAATATGGAGGCTAAACATTTATGAGTACAAGCTACCCCACCTTGAATTTTAATCTTGGCGAAGAGATCGACATGCTTCGCGATGCGGTTTACAAGTTTTGTCAGGATGAAATCGCGACCCGTGCCGATGCGATTGATACTGATAATACCTTTCCCATGGATCTTTGGAAGAAGTTTGGCGATATGGGTTTGTTGGGTATGACCGTTGCAGAACAATACGGTGGTACCAATATGGGATATTTGGCTCATGTCGTGGTGATGGAAGAGATCTCTCGCAGCTCCGGCTCAGTGGGTTTATCTTATGGCGCTCACTCCAATTTATGTGTCAACCAGATTCATAAAAACGGCACCTCGGCACAAAAAGAAAAATACCTGCCTAAACTCTGTTCTGGCGAGCATATTGGCGCTCTGGCAATGTCTGAACCCAATGCTGGCTCCGATGTAGTCAGCCTGAAATTAACAGCCGAAAAACAGGGCGATAAATATCTTCTTAACGGCAACAAAATGTGGATCACCAACGGTCCCGATGCCGACACCTATGTGATCTATGCAAAAACCGATCTCAACACAGGTTCTCGTGGTATTACCGCCTTTATCGTTGAGCGCGATACCCAAGGTTTCACCCAACACCAAAAACTCGACAAACTAGGTATGCGCGGCTCTAACACCTGTGAACTGGTGTTTGATAATGCTGAAGTTCCGGCAGCAAACATCCTCGGTAAAGAGGGTGGCGGTGTTGCCGTATTAATGAGTGGTTTGGATTTTGAACGAGCCGTATTGGCCGCTGGTCCCTTAGGTATTATGCAATCCTGTCTGGATTTGGTCATACCCTATATTCACGATCGCAAACAATTTAATCGCAGCATTGGTGAGTTTCAGTTAGTGCAGGCCAAGATTGCCGATATGTATGCAGAGCTGGCCGCCTCCCGTGCCTATTTATATGCCGTGGCGCAAGCCTGTGATCGAGGACAGGAAAGTCGTAAGGATTGCGCCGGGGTGATTCTATTTGTCGCTGAACGCGCCACCCAAAAAGCCTTAGATGCCATTCAGCTGCTCGGCGGCAACGGTTATATCAATGAATTTCCCGCTGGTCGTTTACTGCGTGATGCCAAGCTCTATGAAATTGGTGCAGGTACCTCTGAAATACGCCGTATGTTAATTGGCCGTGAATTATTTAATCAAACTGCATAATTTACTGTAATTAAAAGCCAGGATGCATTTATGCCAGTGATTCAGTCAAACATTAATACTCGCTCTGCCGAGTTTATTACCAACGCCGAACATATGCAGATACAGGTGGATGATCTGCGTCAGAAGTTGGCAATTATCAAGCTAGGTGGCGGTGAAAAATCACGCGAGCGTCATTTGTCCCGCGGTAAATTGTTGCCACGTGATCGTGTGAAAAGTTTGTTAGATCCCGGTTCGCCTTTTCTTGAGCTGTCGCAGCTAGCCGCGATGGACGTCTACGATGAAGAGGTTCATGCCGCAGGTATTATTACCGGTATTGGTAGGGTCAGTGGTCAGGAATGTATCATCGTTGCCAACGATGCTACCGTTAAGGGCGGCAGTTATTATCCACTGACGGCAAAGAAACATTTACGGGCCCAAACCATTGCTCAGGAAAATCATTTGCCCTGTATTTATTTGGTCGATTCCGGTGGTGCTAACCTCCCTCGCCAAGATGAAGTTTTCCCCGATCGCGATCACTTCGGTCGTATCTTCTTTAATCAGGCCAATATGTCGGCATTGAATATTCCTCAAATAGCCGTCGTTATGGGTTCCTGTACCGCAGGGGGTGCTTATGTTCCCTCAATGGCGGATGAATCCATTATTGTTAAACAGCAAGGCACGATTTTTTTGGGTGGCCCACCCTTGGTAAGAGCCGCTACTGGGGAAATTGTGTCTGCAGAAGATTTAGGTGGGGCGGATGTTCACTGTCGTACTTCCGGTGTTGCCGATTATTTGGCACAAAATGATCATCACGCCTTAGAGTTAGCCAGAAATGCCGTAGCCAGACTCAATCGTGTCAAATCCATTGCGCTAGAAGTAAAAGAATCGGTTGAACCACGGTTTGATGGCCGTGAAATTTACGGCATTATCCCCAAAGAACCTCGCCAACCCTACGATGTTAAAGAAATTATTGCGCGTATCGTTGACGACTCTAACTTTGATGAGTTTAAAGCTCTCTACGGTGCCACATTGGTCTGTGGTTTTGCCCGTATTTCCGGTTATCCGATAGGTATTGTTGCCAATAACGGCATTTTATTTGGCGAGTCTGCACAAAAAGGGGCGCACTTTGTTGAATTGTGTGCCCAGCGAAAAACCCCACTGGTGTTTTTACAAAATATCACCGGTTTTATGGTTGGCAAACAATACGAAAACGATGGTATCGCCAAACATGGTGCCAAAATGGTAACTGCGGTTGCCACCGCGCAGGTGCCAAAATTTACCGTACTTATCGGCGGCTCATTTGGCGCTGGTAATTATGGTATGTGTGGCAGAGCCTATGATCCACGCTTTATGTTTATGTGGCCCAATGCACGTATTTCGGTCATGGGCGGTGAGCAGGCTGCCGGTGTTCTAGCGCAGGTAAAACGCGATCAGAAAAATAAAGCTGGGCAGGAGTGGCCTGAACAGGAAGAGAAGGCATTCAAGCAACCGATTATTGATAACTACGAACGTCAGGGACATCCCTATTATGCCTCTGCCCGTTTATGGGATGACGGTGTGATTGACCCTGCGCAAACCCGTGAAGTTTTGGCCCTTGCCATTTCCGCCAGCCTGAATAAACCGATTGAAGATACCAAGTTTGGTGTTTTCAGAATGTAATGGAGCCATTATGAATTTTGTGACAACTACGATTGATGATCGCGGCGTAGCCACCGTTACGTTAAATAACCCTGACAAGCATAATGCTTTTGATGATGTGATGATCGGTGAGTTAACACAAATATTTAAAACACTTGATAGCAATGCAGATGTTCGTGTGATGATTCTGGCTGCTACTGGAAAAAGTTTTTCTGCGGGCGCAGATTTAAACTGGATGAAGCGCATGGCCAACTATAGTCGGCAAGAAAATTTGGCCGATGCCGCCGCTCTGGCCGATATGTTAAAAACATTAAACTTTATGACCAAGCCGACTATTGCCAGAGTGCAGGGCGCTACCTTTGGTGGTGCGGTAGGGTTGGTGAGCTGTTGTGATCTAGCTGTTGCTACTCAAACGACCGTGTTTAGTTTGAGCGAAGCAAAAATTGGCTTAATACCAGCCACTATAGCTCCCTATGTTGTCGCAGCCATTGGGCAGCGAGCCTGCCGCCGCTATTTCACCACGGCAGAGCGTTTTGATGCTGATAAGGCTTTAAATCTCGGACTGGTGTCACAGCTGGCAAGTGATGAACAAGCGCTTGATGCCGCCGTTGCGCAACTAGTTAAGCAGCTATTAACTAGCGGCCCGCAAGCGGTAGCGGCGGCCAAACAATTGCTGTTCGATGTGGGTAACAATATTACCGACACAGTCATAGCGCAAACCTGTGAGCGCATAGCTGATATTCGGGTATCTCCCGAAGGGCAGCAAGGGTTGAGTGCTTTTTTGGAAAAACGTTCACCGACTTGGGTCAGGTAGGCCGATGTCAATGCAGAACTTTAATAAAATACTGATCGCCAACCGTGGTGAAATTGCTTGTCGGGTAATTCGCACGGCTCGCAAACTGGGTATCCGTACCGTGGCTGTTTACAGTGATGCGGATAAAGATGCCCTACATGTCACTATGGCCGACGAAGCTATTCATATTGGTGCGGCGCCATCAAAGGATTCCTATTTGGTGTATGAGCGAGTGATCGAAGCGGCGAAAAAAACAGGAGCTGAAGCGATTCATCCCGGTTATGGTTTTCTTTCTGAAAATGCTGAATTTTGCCGAGCCTGTAAAGACAATGACATAGTTTTTATTGGTCCGCCAGTAGCTGCTATTGAAGCGATGGGTTCAAAGTCGGCAGCAAAAAATATTATGGAGCAAGCCGCCGTCCCTTTGGTGCCTGGTTATCATGGTGATGACCAGAGCAGAGGCGTGCTTAAGCAGGCCGCGGACGAGATGGGCTACCCAGTGCTATTGAAAGCTGTGGCTGGGGGCGGTGGTAAAGGCATGCGTCAGGTCTGGGGTGAGGCTGAATTTGATCAAGCGCTTGCCGCGGCCAAGCGTGAGGCAATGAACGCCTTTGGCAACGACGATATGTTGGTAGAAAAATATTTAACCCAGCCCCGTCATGTTGAAATTCAAGTGTTCTGTGATCAGCACGGCAATGCGGTGTATTTATTTGAGCGGGATTGCTCGGTACAGCGCCGTCATCAAAAAGTCATTGAAGAAGCGCCGGCCCCTGGAATGTCGGACTCCCTGCGCGCTGCAATGGGCGATGCGGCAATTCGTTCAGCGCGGGCGATTAATTATGAAGGTGCTGGTACCGTAGAATTTTTGTTAGATAGCGATGGTGCATTTTATTTTATGGAAATGAACACCCGTCTGCAGGTGGAACATCCCGTAACAGAAATGATTACCGGTCAGGATTTGGTGGAATGGCAGTTACGTGTTGCCGCTGGAGAGCCCTTGCCCGCCAAGCAACAGGACTTGGTTCTGCGTGGCCATGCTTTTGAGGCACGTATCTATGCAGAAGATCCGGAGCATGATTTTCTTCCGGTAACGGGCACACTGTCTTTTTTGCAACTACCAGAGACCTCTGACAAGGTGCGGGTAGATACCGGCGTATTACAGGGTGATGAGGTTAGCGTGTATTACGACCCGATGATTGCCAAGTTGATTGTCTGGGATGAAAACCGCGATAAAGCCTTGCAGCGTTTAACCAAGGCATTAAAGGATTATCGTATTGGCGGTATGACGACAAATATTGATTTTCTCTACAACTTGGCCAATAGCCAAGCTTTTCGTAGCGCTGATTTAGATACCGGTTTTATCGAAAAACACCACGCAGCTATTTTTCATACCGGTGAAGCTGAGCTTGAAAAAGAACTGCCACTGGCCAGTCTTTACCTGTTATTAAAACAGCAGCAACGGGCTGATATACAGCGGGCTAATTCCACCGATGCCAACTCTTTCTGGTTTGATGCCGGTGCATGGCGTTTAAATGAAAGGTCTACTTATTGTTTTGAGTTACAGATTCAGCAACAGATATTTGCGGTTACGGTTGAGCAATTCGATAAAGGCTCAACAAGGCGCTACAGCATCACTGTCAATGGTAAAACAGTGATAGCGCAGGGTCGATTGGATAACAATGAACTAAGCGCCACATTGGATGGTCACCAGTTACGGGCATCGGTGGCAGATCATCATGGCTGCTACAGTCTTTATACGCAGGACAGTGCTTTAACTTTTAGTCAGGTTGAACCTGATTGGGGTGTGGTTGACGATAGTGCTGATGGTGGTGGTTTAACAGCGCCAATGAATGGCACCATGGTGACATTGTTAGCCGAGGTTGGTGCTGAGGTGAAAAAAGGTGATGCACTACTGGTGATGGAAGCAATGAAAATGGAGCATACCCTTCGTGCACCGGCTGATGGTAAAGTGCTAGAATTTTATTATCAGCCTGGTCATCTGGTCGATGGTGGTACAGAGCTGGTTAATTTTCAAGCGGCTGATTAATATGACAAAGCTACCCAAAAAAGTTCGCATCGTGGAAGTAGGGCCTCGCGATGGTTTGCAAAATGAAAAGCAGCCGGTTGATACCGATACCAAAATACAATTAATTGAGCGGCTTACCCAAGCCGGTATTCAATATTGTGAAGCCGGTGCTTTTGTAAACCCCAAGTGGGTGCCACAAATGGCTGGCAGTGATGATGTGTTTAACAGGATAGCACGTGACCCCAATGTGGTTTATGCCGCTTTAGTGCCTAACCTAAAAGGTTTTGAACGAGCTGTTGCGGTTAATGCCAGCGAGGTTGCTGTATTCTGTGCTGCCTCTGAAGCCTTTACCCAAAAAAATACTAATTGTTCCATCGATCAAAGCCTTGAACGCGCCAGAGATGTTATTAACGCCGCCAGCGCTGCCAATATTCCAGTGCGCGGCTATATTTCCTGTGTGGTTGGTTGCCCCTATGAAGGTGAGATTACGCCGGAGAAAGTGAGTTATGTGGCAGAGAAATTGCTGGCTATGGGTTGCTATGAAATCTCTTTAGGGGATACCATCGGCGTTGGCACTCCAGCATCGGTTGTGGCGATGTTGCAACATGTTTTAACAGTGGTACCAGTTGAAACACTGGCGGTACATTTTCATGATACCTATGGTCAGGCCCTGGCCAATATTTTAGCAGCGTTGCAAATAGGGGTTGCAGTCATTGATAGTTCGGTATCCGGTTTAGGCGGTTGCCCCTATGCAAAGGGAGCTACGGGAAATGTTGCCACTGAAGATGTCGTTTATATGCTTAATGGCATGGATATCGAGACGGGAGTAGACTTGCAGACCCTAATTACCACGGGTCATTGGATTTGCGATCAGTTGGGTCGACAGTCTGCTTCAAAAGTAGCGCGAGCACTGTCCGGCTAGCGTTGAGCAAAGCAATAATCGCTATTTTTTACAATGCTGTGCAATCACCTCCGACATGATTTGTGCTGATACCGACAAAGCGTGATGATGTCGGCTAATCAACCCCACCTCATGGGTAATGACTGGGTAAGCAATAGGCCGGCACTCCAGTCCCATTTCCTGCATTTGAGCTGTACTCATTGTTGGTACCACACTGACACCCAGTCCGGCACTAACCATACGACCAATACTTACTAGCTGGTGTGCTTCAAAAGCCGGCGTTAATGCCAGTTTTTTTTCTGCCAATGCCTTATCAATAAGATGCCGCGTACTGGCCGGTCTTTGCAGCGCAATATAGGCGTAGTGTTGTAAATCTTTCCAGCGCAGTTGAGATTTTTTCAACAGCGGGTGATCCTCAGGCAGGATGGCCATAAAGCGATCGCGGAACAGTGGGTAAAAATTAAGATCTGGGGTATCACCGGGATTAAAGGTAATACCCAGTTCACAACGACCTTCCCGCACTAAATCCACTACATATTCAGCGGTTACATCATGTATGCCGATATGAATTTCCGGATACTGATCATGGAAATCGGCTAATGCCCGAGGCAGCATGCTATTGGTAAAGGTTGGCATCGCGGCTATGTCCAGCTTGCCCTTGCGCAGGGTGAAGTGGTTGCGCACATCTTCTAGGCTTTGATCCCAATCCGACAGCAGTCTTTTTACTACAGGATAAAAAGCTTTCCCTTCCGGAGTTAATGCGACCGAGCGGGTGGTGCGGTCAAACAGCTTACCGCCGAGCGAAGATTCCAGATTTTTGATAGCAATACTCAAAGCCGGTTGCGATAAATGAATCAATTCGGACGCCTCGGCAAAACTACCCAGACGAGCCACCGCGGCAAAAGCTTGCAACTGATTAATAGAGACCGACATATATTTAACTCTTTTATTAATCTATAAAAAAATACAATTTGTTAAATATAACTAGCTACTGCATGCTATGCAAATCCAACCTGCATAGGAGATGCTAGTGTCCAGTTTTGACAAGGTAGTAGATAGCTATAAAGCTGCCCTTGAAGGGCTTGAAGATAATATGACCATCGTCGCCGGGGGCTTTGGTTTGTGTGGAATTCCCGAAAATCTGATTAAAGCCATTAAATGCCGTGGTACCCGCGGTCTAACTGTTGCCTCCAATAATGCCGGCACTGATGGTCATGGTCTTGGCCTGCTGCTTGAAGATAGGCAGATTAGCAAAATGATTGCCTCCTATGTGGGCGAAAATGCGTTATTTGAGGCGCAGATGATGAGCGGGGAGCTTGAGGTGGAGCTTACACCGCAGGGTACTCTGGCAGAAAAAATGCGCGCCGGTGGTGCCGGTATTCCTGCTTTTTATACCGCAACAGGTTATGGAACACCGGTGGGCGAGGGCAAAGAAGTGCGTGAATTCAACGGTCGTCATTATATTTTGGAAACAGCCATTAAAGGCGATTTTTCAATCGCCAAGGCATGGAAAGCTGATCGTCAGGGTAATCTTTTATTTAGAAAAACGGCCCGTAATTTTAATCCTATGGCGATCACGGCTGGAAAAATTGCAGTGGTAGAGGTCGAAGAAATTGTTGAAGTCGGTGAATTGGATCCGGATGAAATTCATCTGCCCGGTATCTATGTCAACCGCCTGATTCAAGGTAGTTTTGAGAAAACCATTGAAAAACGTACTGTGCGAACGGCATAAGGAGAATGGCCCATGGCATTGACACGAGAACAACTCGCCCAGCGCGTGGCTCAGGAATTTCGGGATGGTTACTACGTCAATCTGGGTATAGGTATTCCTACACTGGCGGCTAACTATATCCCTGAAAATATCTCAGTGATGTTACAGTCAGAAAATGGGCTGTTGGGTATGGGGCCGTTTCCACTAGAGCAGAATGTCGACGCTGATCTGATTAATGCCGGCAAACAAACCGTTACTATGGCCGAAGGTGCATCGCTATTTTCTTCGGCAGAATCCTTTGCCATGATCCGCGGTGGCCATGTTGATTTAACCGTTCTCGGCGCTTTTGAGGTTGATGTTAACGGCAATATTGCCTCTTATATGATTCCTGGCAAATTAATTAAAGGTATGGGTGGAGCGATGGATTTAGTCGCCGGTGCCGACAATATTATCGTCACCATGACGCATGCCTCTAAGCAGGGCGATTCCAAGTTATTATCCCAATGTACCTTACCCCTGACTGGTAAAGCTTGTATTAGACGCGTGCTGACCGATCTGGCGTTACTGGATATTGAGGGCGGCCGGTTTATTCTTCGCGAACGCGCGCCAGGGGTGAGCGTTGCAGAGATTCGGGCATTAACGGCCGGTGAGCTGGTTATTCCGGACCGTGTGCCTGAAATGACCTTTTAGCTAACTGAGGTGGTTCAAATTAGGCTCCTGTGTTGCAGTATCTTCTTCGAGTGCTAGGAGAAAGTGTTACCGCTTTGCTGCCCATCTCACTGTGATAATGCTGTCGATGTGGGCATGTTGATATATGGAGGTCAGTCGTGATTGTGTTGTTGTCAGTCTTTGGTGTTTTATTACTTTTATTTATTGTTACGCAGCTTTATTTTCAGGGGGAAGATTTATCTCGATATCAGCACCCTCGTTTCGAGGTCATGAATAAAGGCGCCAGACCCAGCGAGGAGCATGCTGTTGCGGTAGCGTCATTGTTGCGAATTATGAATGGCCAGACCAAGCGTCATAAGCAGGGCAATTTGCACGCCATGCGCGAACGCTTGGATCAATTGGGTGATGCTGTTGAATTTGATGGTGAGATTATCGCTGTTGATTGTCAGGGTATTAAAGGTGAGTGGTTGGTACCGGCCAATGCGGATCACCGGACCCGAATGCTTTATATTCATGGTGGTGCTTTTTTTATGTGCAGTGCAAAAAGCCATCGGGCGATTACTGCACGGTATGCCAAGATTACGGGTGGTGCTGTATTCTCGTTGGATTATCGTTTGCTGCCGGAGCATCGGCGACAAGCCAGTATTGACGACTGTCGTGTTGCCTATCAATGGATTCTTGAACAGGGCCCGGAGGGGTCTTGTCCGTTAAATACCCTGTATTTATCCGGTGACTCAGCGGGTGGGAATTTATCGTTGGCATTAAGTCTTTGGATTCGTGACAAGGGTTTGCGTATGCCTGAGGCTATCGTGGCTCTGGCGCCGTTAACCGATAGCACTTATTCGAGTCCTAGCCTTTATGCTAATGTCACCAGCGATGTCATGTTGGCGCCCTTGGCGGGTAAATTGATCAAGCTTCCTCCAATCCTTCGGGTATGGTTCACCGTATTACAAACGCGCATTCGGCCCTCGCACTACAGTATATCGCCAGTTTTTGCCGATCTCGCCAACTTGCCTCCAACTCTGGTGCATGTCAGTGATAGTGAAATGTTACTGGATGATAGCGTACGTTATGTGAATAAAGCGTGCTTGGCAGGTTCGCCAGTGTCGATACAGGTCTGGCAAGGGTTAATCCACGTCTGGCATCTGTTCGTAGACCACGTTCCCGAAGCACAACATGCCTTTACCGAGGTTGAGCAATTTCTGAAACAACACTCTCGTCGAGCCTAATAAAAAATAGTACTTGCAGATAAAAAAAGATTGTCTATGATACTGTTTATGTGTACAGTGTTTCGAAATCGGGCCACACAGACTTAATATTTCGCTAGGTACCCGCCGCAAGCTATCAATCCACTTGTGCCCAGCAACGATATTTAGCCAACGATAGAAGAGAGAGCGATTATGGATACCAACAAAGAAAAAGCTTTACAAGCCGCCCTGTCCCAAATTGAGCGTCAATTTGGTAAAGGTTCGATTATGAAAATGGGCGAAGAGTCGCGAGAAGCCATTCCAGCGATTTCGACAGGTTCTCTAGGTTTGGACGTCGCTTTAGGTATAGGCGGTTTACCTAAAGGTCGTATTGTTGAAATTTATGGCCCTGAATCATCTGGTAAAACCACACTGACCCTTAGCGTTATTGCCGAAGCACAAAAGAATGGTGCCACCTGTGCGTTTATTGATGCGGAGCATGCCTTAGACCCTTCCTATGCGGAAAAGCTGGGGGTAAATATTGACGATATGCTGGTATCCCAGCCCGATACCGGCGAGCAGGCATTGGAAATTACCGATATGCTAGTACGTTCCGGCTCTGTTGACGTTGTTGTTGTCGACTCTGTGGCTGCACTGACACCCAAAGCCGAAATTGAAGGGGATATTGGCGACTCACATATGGGTCTGGCGGCACGTATGATGTCACAGGCGATGCGGAAAATGACCGGTAATATCAAAAACGCTAACTGCCTAGTTATCTTTATTAACCAGATTCGTATGAAAATCGGCGTTATGTTTGGCTCCCCGGAAACTACAACTGGGGGTAATGCCTTGAAATTTTACTCTTCTGTCCGTTTGGATATTCGTCGCACTGGTGCCATTAAGGATGGTGATGAGGTGATTGGTAACGAAACTCGCGTCAAGGTGGTTAAAAACAAAGTATCACCGCCCTTTAAACAGGCTGAGTTCCAAATTATGTACGGTAAAGGTATCTACCGTATGGGTGAAGTTATTGACCTTGGTGTTAAACAGGGCTTGATTGATAAAGCCGGAGCCTGGTACGCCTACAATGGTGACAAAATTGGCCAAGGTAAAGCGAATGCGGCTAAATACCTGCTCGATAATCTCGATGTTGCCGAAGCCATTGAAGGCAAAATTCGTAGCGAGTTATTAGGTAGTGCTATTACCGGTGCGCCTGAGTTACAGGTTGTTGAGGATATGGAAGCTGCTGAATAAATCACGGCTTTTAGTTTAAGCATGTCTGAAATAGAGTTAGAGGCTTCGGCATTGTTTGATGATGAGGCCTCGGCGCTTGTCAAACGCAAAACAATAAAGCCCATGGATATTCGGTGTGCAGCAATGGATTTGCTGGCGCGAAGGGAACATGCCTTCCAAGAGTTAGTGAACAAGCTTAGCACCAAATTCCTTCGTTATTCTGATTATGGCTATGCTATCGAGAAAGCAAGTCTGCTTGAGCTGATTTTCGATCAGATTCTTATTCTTAAAAATGAAAATCTGCAAAGTGATGAGCGTTATGTTGAGTCTTTTATTAATGGCCGTAAATCGCAGGGTAAGGGGCCAATAAGGATACGCCGCGAGCTTGAACAAAAGCAGGTCAGTAGCCAGCTGATTAATAACTATCTGAATGAAGCCTCTGAGGAGTGGGAGAGTTTGGCCCGTCAGGTCTATCTGAAAAAATTTGGTCAGGGTGAGTCAAAAAATTATCAAGAAAAAACCAAGCGTCTACGGTTTTTGGTGTATCGTGGGTTTCCCCACGAATTACTAAGATCTATTGTCTGTTAGTAAATCTGTCACCCTGCGTCAAGAGTGTTACATGTTAATATCGACAATGACCAATTTATTGCTGTTGTGTTTTTTTTTTGCTATGCCGAAGCGATCATAGTGATATCTAAACAGTCTGGGTCTCAATGCCATGATTTTTTATAAAATCATTCAATTGTTCTGCAGTGGACTGATTGGTAATGACTGCAATACTAGCGCTATCCGGCGTCAAATAGGTGTTGGCAACACGCTTTAAATCATCTAGCGACACCTTAAGAATTCGTTGCCTAAAAGCACTGCGCTGTTTATGGGTGCGCCCAAACAAATTATTATGGAATGATTGCTTGGCTTCCCCCGCAGGAGAGCCTGGCTTATCAATGCTACTAACAACGCCCAAGATTGCCTGTTCCAATTGCTCATCTTCATGTTTTGTTTCCAGTAGCCAGCTAATTGCATGATCAAAATCTTCCAAAGTTTCTTCTAAACGCGGGTCGCGGTAAGAGTAAAACCGGAAAGAAGCCGTATTGGAGTCTTGGCCGGCACCTCCGCCATAAGCACCACCTTGTTCACGAATAGCCCGATGCAAATAACCATTACGAAGAAAACCACCCAAAATCGTTAGTGGCGCGGCATCCGGATGCTCAACGGTAACGGTGGCATAGGCCTTGGCACAAAAATTAACCTGGGTGTTGGCTATCCATAATTGTTTGTTGGTTTTGCGAATTTTTTCCGGCTTAAAGTGTGTGGTGTTTTGATGGATTTCAGCATGCTCCCACAGCTGGCTGATGCTCTGCTGGCATTCGGTCAATTTCTCAGCTTCAGCAACCAGTACTAATTGCTTGGGCGCCGCTAGTATCTGCCTGTGCAAAATCGTTAGTTTGTCGGCATAGGCTTGTAAGCCGTCATCAGTTTGCACACTTTCATCGAGTCGTTTAACCGCTTGAATACCTGCCAGACCACTCAGTTGATGACTCAGTTGAGCTGCTGGGCTCATTCCGGAGCTAGCAGCGCTCATTGCTAAACTGTGACCATTATTGGTGACAGACTGTTCACGACGGGCCCGTTGCTGGCCAACTAACTCACGTAGTCTGGGTAATTCGTCAAAGCGCACGTTTTTCAAGGTTTGTTGCATCAGTTCAGCTTGTTGTTGTTGATTGCGAGACAGGGCTTTGGAGGAGAGCACTAAATAACTGCTGATAGTCTGTTCATCATCAATGGCACTGCGCATGGTGGTAAAAGCGTTAATGCCGCCACAGATATTGGCCTGCCAGCCCTGAGTCGCTAGATAATCTTTGTCACCGATACCGAGTTCAGTCAGAGCGTTGGTATAGTAGGGTAATAATTCAACCAATTCTTCGGGTAATGCCGGTAAGTTAACTAATAGTTGCTGATAGACAAGACCATTCGTGCCCTGTGCATAACTATGGCTGGGTATCGTCCCCAATGTTGCCGTTGTGCTGGTAATATTGCGAATCGTGGCGGGTATATCTTCAAGACCCACTTTGGGTAGTACGGACTCATCGTCTTTTTGCAATTGGCGTTTATTCAAAGCATTGGCTTGATCGATGACCTGTTGTTTTTCCTGTGCTGAAAGTGCCGCTTTAATATTGGCCAGTTTTGCTGCTTCAGCGGCATCCCGTTGTGCGGAAAGTTGCTTATCGGGGGTCATCGTTAATGTTACGCGATGAGGGTTGTCGATTAATAATTTTCTCGCCAAGCCTTTAATAAATTCAGGGTCCTTAATATCTTCTCTTAGCTGCTCTAGTACTGGGTCCAGATCAAGTACAGCGATAGGGTCACCTCGATGGGTTGCATTGCCAATTGCCGCTAAAATCAGTTGCAAACCAAAGGGGTAGCCATCACCACCGACTTCCCGTTGATGCAGCTCTAACTGATGTAAAACGGCTTCCACTTGCTGCTGGGGTACGCCGTTATCAGCGACGTCCTGTAGTGTCGATAGAATCAAAGCTTCTACAGCCTCCACATTGGCTACCTCAGCTCCCTCAACACCGCAGACAAAGGTGAGTTCACGCATAGAGTCTTCAAGTCCGCACAAAGGTGACGGCGAATTAGCCAATGCTGTGGTTTCCAGTACTCGCCGTAGCGGAGAACTGCTGTTATCTAACAGGACGCTGGAGAGTAACTGCCCTTGCAGTAAGTCCTGCAAATTAGCGCTTTGGCCCCATAACCAACCCATCACAATATGGTTTTTGTCGTCACTACTGCCTTCCTCGTCAAAGGCATAAGGCTCCTGTGCGCTAA
Source organism: uncultured Oceanicoccus sp. (assembly GCF_963968385.1). Classification (NCBI taxonomy): domain Bacteria; kingdom Pseudomonadati; phylum Pseudomonadota; class Gammaproteobacteria; order Cellvibrionales; family Spongiibacteraceae; genus Oceanicoccus; species uncultured Oceanicoccus sp. The sequence continues at coordinate 11,646 of NZ_CAXAHB010000004.1, read as the reverse complement.
TTGGGGCGCTGTAACGGTGTTCTTCAGGTACATGGATATTGATATCCAATGCCTCAAACTGTGAAAGTGCCCGCTGTTCAAAACAGGCATGATGTTCGGCAGCTGTGATATTGCCGTAGGTCATAAAGATGGCATTGCTTGGGTGATAATGGCTGCGATAAAAGTCGAGCAATTGCTGATAGGTTAAATCAGGGATATGTTCAGGGTCACCGCCACTGTTGTAATGATAGGTGGTGGTTGGATAAAGGTATTTGCAGAGTGTTTGCCAAAGGGTGCTGGGCACCGAGCTCATAGCGCCTTTCATTTCATTAAACACAACTCCTTTGTAAACCAAGTCGCTGTCCGGATTGTCAGTTTCAGCAAATTCTACTCGATGGCCTTCCTGTGCAAAATCCATCTCATCTAGCCGGGAAAAGAACACTGCATCCAAATAGACCTGCAGCAGATTATTAAAATCTTTGCGGTTTTGGCTGGCAAAAGGGTAGGCGGTCCAATCGGAGCTAGTAAAGGCATTCATAAAGGTATTGAGTGAACGACGAATCATCATAAAGAAAGGGTCGCGCACCGGATAACGCTGGCTACCGCATAGGGCAGTATGTTCCAGAATATGAGCAACACCTCGAGAATCCATTGGTACAGTGCGCAACGCGACTAAGAAGACATTTTCATCATTATTGGCGGCCATATGATAGTGGACAGCACCGGTTTTTCTGTGGCGGTATTCTTCAACTCTGATATTCAATGAGTCGATGGTTTGACTGCGAATCCACTCAAAGGCAGGGTGGTCTGAGTGATTCTCATTGATGGCTTGGTTGAATGAGGTCATTGGTTATCCGTTATTATTTTACGAGACAGGTATTGTAACGCCTAATGCTGAAAACTGGCACTGATTTTTAGCTTCTATGGAATCATCTAAAGAATTGATTAAAGTGTATCAAGTTGTCGATTTTACCTGACAAATAACAGCTTTTAAAAAAAACAGTGTGCTTGCAGATGACTGATAGGCTGTTTACCGATTCGATGATGGCGCTAAATTGCATTATCAATAACGCAAAAAATCTATTAGATAGGATAATTTGATGACCATGGAGCTTGGTGCGTGGTTCAGGTTAACCAAAACACAGGCGTTGGTTTGTTTAAGGTAGGACCAAGACTGATATCACAAAAGTTTTATATTGGTTGTAAAAACCTATTAACCCTACTGCGGAAGCTTGTGCCGTTGCTGTTCAATGCATCCGCAGCTATGAATAATTCCGGATTAAGGTGCGTTGGCTTTGCTGAGTAAGGAGTTAAGTTGTAACACTTCATCTTCTGGCAGACAATTATCCATCAGGCTTTGGGTCCAGTATGCATTGGCATCTACCATTTCGCTATGCAATTGTTTGCCTTTCATGGTCATGCTTATTTCAGTCAATCGTCGATCCTTGCGGCTACTGCGACGTATCAACAAGTCTTCGGCTACCATGCGTTCAACCAATTTAGTGATATTGCCATTGGAGGCCAGCAATTGGTTCGCGACCTTGCCAATAGCCTGCCATGGATCTTCACCCTTGGCGAGTTGGCATAGTAAATCAAAGCGGGTAAAGCTTTGATTGAAGTGTTTTCGAAAACGATGGCTTATTTCTTGTTCGAAATTCTTAGAGTAGCGTAATAGTTGTTGCGAAAACTCAAGATAAATATGATGTTGGTTTTGTGGGAAATCCGGTTTCGTATCCATAATATCAGTCCATATGATTTAATTATGCCCTATTAAGCACCGCTATTTTACATATAAGCGATATGTTGAAGTCCTTTTTCACCCTATCTGGTAAGAACCATACCTCATAATAGCTATAAAAAAAATACTCCATATGAATTACTAACGATTATATTAAGTTCTAGTGATTCCCATGGTAATAAGCGACTATGAGGTGGCTGGATTAGAGCTATGGATATTATTAAAAATTGCATTGATAATATCGGCTTTGTTTTTTTTGCCTGGTTCGCCTAGTTAGATAGAAACCATACCTGATGATTATTATAAAAAAAATAGGCCATTTGTATTACTAACATTTATATTAAGCTCTAGGATCGCGCATGGTGACAAATTCCTCAGCTGTGGTGGGGTGAATGCCAAGGGTGCTATCAAAGATCGCTTTGGTGGCGCCGGCTTTCATTGCTACGGCCATGCCTTGAATGATTTCGCCGGCATCTTCTCCAACCATATGAATACCAACCACTCGATCAGTTTTGGTTGCTACAATCATTTTCAGGTATGTGCGCTCTGTCCTACCTCCAACAGTATGTTTCATGGCGCGAAAATTTGATTCATAAACAGTGATGTCAGAATATTTTTCTTTAGCAGCTTCTTCGGATAAACCGCATGTGCCAATATTGGGTTGACAAAAAACAGCGGTGGGAATGGTGTTGTAATCGACGGTAATTTTTTCGTTGTTGTACAGTGTTTTTGCAAGCGCCATACCTTCTGCCAAGGCTACTGGGGTTAAATCCATGCCTGCGGTAATATCGCCAAGCGCATAAATATTATCTTCACTGGTTTGAAAGTTTTCGCCAGTTTTTATGGTGCCATTATCGTCAAGTTCAATATTGATATTATCAAAGCCGAGATCCTGTAAATTTGGTTTTCGGCCCGTGGCGTAGAGAATGGTATCAGCTTCTATTGAGCTGCCATCTTCAAGTAAGGCTTTTAAGCTGCCATCGCTTTGTTTTTCTATGGCGGCAATATTACTGTTAAAGCGCAAATCAACACCGGAAGCGGAAATTTCTTTAGCGGCAAATTCACGGATATCTCGATCAAAACCGCGTAAAAATAATGGGCCGCGATAAAGCTGTGTGGTTTGAGCGCCAAGACCATTAAAAATCCCAGCAAATTCCACGGCAATATAGCCGCCGCCGACCACGACAATGCGTTTGGGAAAGTCGGCAAGATCAAATATTTCATTAGAGGTTATTGCATATTCGCTGCCTGGAAAATTCGGAATATAGGGCCAGCTGCCGGTCGCAATTAAGATACGCTCTGCAGTGTATGTTTGGTTATTGACGACAACGGTATGCTTGTCGACAAAGCGCCCACGACCATGAATTACTTCAACACCGGCGTTATTCAGCATATTGTCATAGACGTTATTTAAACGAGAGATTTCTTTGGTTTTGTTATCGCGCAGTGTTGACCAGTCAAACTTGGCTGTCGTCCCGCTCCAGCCAAAGCCCTGAGAGTCTTTAAAAGCGTTGTTATATTGTGAGGCATAGACATAGAGTTTTTTCGGTACGCAACCAACATTGACGCAGGTGCCACCCATATAACGGTCTTCTACCACGGCTACTTTGGCGCCAAAAGATGCAGCGATTCGGCTGGCTCTAACGCCACCTGAACCGGCACCAATAACAAGAAGGTCAAAATCGTATGCTGTTGTACTCACTCTATTCTCCGTCTATGTCGTTGTCTATTTCAGAAATAAGTGCGGATAATAAGGCCTAAAAGTAGAAATATACACCTATTAATGGCTGTTGCTTTTGCTGCAGGTAAATTAACAAAGTCGAGAATCATACTGAGGGTCATTTTGGTTAAAGCACCAACTTGATTAGTATTTGGGGGTATATTTCTATGGCGGTTAAATACTAAAAGCTTGGCAATGGGCCTTCATCCGAAGGCCTAGTTCCGTCTATGCTAGGGTAATAATGACTGGATATGTAGCTAATTGGTGCAATTAGTATGTCCTGTTGGTATGTGGCGTTATACCTGTCGATGACCTAAGCAGTTAAAATAGCCTTGACCCAATGCCGATTGATGGCAATAAATAGTTAAAATAGTCTTGGCTAGTACTATTACCTTGATTACGCTCATGACTCACATAATCAGTGATTCTCATTGAGGATATCACCCTTATTTTGGAGGTTGCGTATGACAGGTCAGATGATAAATTCGCCATTAACGATTACCTCGTTAATGGCATTTGGCGAAAAGATTCATGCAGATACAGAAATTGTCTCGGTTACCATCGATAACTCCCTGTTCCGTTACACCTTTGCTGATGCTTTTAGGCGTGCTCGACGGCTAGCCAATGCCCTGGCTAGACTGGGAGCGAAGTTTGGTGATTGTATCGGCACGTTGGCTTGGAATGATCATCGTCACTTCGAATTGTATTTTGCAGTTAACTGTTCCGGCATGATTTGTCATACGATAAATCCGCGATTGTTCCTCGAGCAAATCGATTACATTATTAATCATGCCGAGGATCAGTTTGTTTTTACTGATGTTGTTTTTTTGCCGCTGCTTGAAAAGTTAAAAGATCGCTTAAGCACCGTCAAGGGTATTATTGTAATGACTGATCAAGCGCATATGCCGGTCACGTCGATGACAAACGTGCACTGTTATGAAACGCTGTTAGCTGCCGAGTCAGATCTGTTTAATTGGCCTGAACTTAATGAGTTAGATGCCTCCGGCCTGTGTTATACCTCAGGCACTACCGGTAATCCGAAAGGTGTCCTGTATAATCATCGCAACACGGTATTGTTTGCCATGACCGGCATCAGTGTACTTGGGCTTGGGAAAAACGATGCGGTGCTGCCGATGGCGCCCATGTTTCATGTCAATGCATGGGGTATTCCCTACTGTAGTGTTGTCACCGGATCAAAAATTGTTTTCCCCGGCAGAAAAATGGCCGATGGCGAGACATTGACATCACTGATTAATGAAGAAAAGATCACCTATTCGGCAGGTGTGCCGACAATTTGGATGGCTTTACTGGATTACCTCAAACAATCGGGCGCAACGGTAGATTCTTTAAGGCGAGTTACAACTGGCGGTGCTGCATGTCCCCTATCAATTATGGAAGATTTTGATAAGTATGGTGTATACACTGATGTCGGTTGGGGTATGACAGAGTCGACCCTAGGTAGTTATAATAGCGATTTAGATCGTTCAGTTTTGGGTGAGGAGGAATTTGCCCGATTGAGAGTCAAGGCCGGACGTGTTATCTATGGTATAGAAATGAAAATTACAGACGATGACAACAACGAACTGCCTTGGGATGGCGAAGCCTTTGGTGCACTAAAAATTCGTGGTCCATTTGTTTGTGATGGCTATTTCAAAATCGAACATAGCAAAGCCCACCATGCCGATGGTTGGTTTGATACAGGCGATATTGCTACAATTGATTCAACCGGTATGTTACAAATTACTGATCGCCGTAAAGATATTATTAAATCCGGTGGTGAGTGGATTAGCTCTATGGATTTAGAAAATGTGGCTGTTGATCACCCCTTCGTGGTTGAGGCCGCTGTGATTGGAGTACACCATAAAAAATGGATTGAGCGGCCTTTATTGTTAGTGATCAAACATCCTAATGTCGAGCTAAGCAAAGAGGATATGTTGGCATGGTTTAACGGTAAGGTGGCCAATTGGTGGATACCAGACGATTGTTTATTTGTCGAAGAATTACCACATACCGGTACCGGTAAACTCAGTAAAAAAGATTTGCGTGAGCAATATAAAGATTACTCATTGTCCACATAAACATAAAAGTGGGCGGAAAAATTTTTAACCAGTCAGTCAGTTTGGAGAAGAATAGTTATGTCAGATTACGTTGCGCCCGTCAAAGAAATAAATTTTGTACTCAATGAGTTAGCGGGCTTACCTGAGCTGTGCGAATTGCCGCGCTTTGAAGATTCCAGTGGGGATATAGTGGCTGCAGTGCTTGAGGAAGCGAGTAAATTTGCCAGTGGTGTTTTGGCGCCGTTAAATACTGTCGGTGACACTCAAGGAGCAAAATGGGCTGACAATGCAGTACAGGAAACCGCGGGTTTTTCCCAAGCTTATCAGCAGTTTATCGAGGGTGGCTGGGCATCTTTATCCTGTAATCCCGAGTTTGGCGGTATGGGTTTACCGGAAAGTGTCGGTGTTGCAACTAGCGAAATGTGGAATGCCGCCAATACTAGCTTTGCTCTGTGTCCCATGTTGGGAGATGGTGCTATCAGCGCGATTGAATCACATGCCGATGATGCGATTAAAGCTACCTATCTTGAAAAAATGGTATCGGGTGAGTGGACAGGTACTATGAATTTAACCGAGCCACAGGCGGGTTCCGACTTGGCTATGGTTCGCACTAAAGCGGTTCCCGAGGGTGATCACTATCTGATCAGCGGCACCAAAATTTATATCACCTGGGGCGACCATCAAATGACAGATAATATTGTGCATTTGGTGTTGGCTCGTACACCGGATGCACCTGAAGGGGTCAAAGGTATTTCGCTATTTGTGGTGCCCAAGTTTTTAGTCAACGACGATGGTTCTATCGGTGATCGCAATGATGCTTATGCGGTATCGATTGAGCACAAGCTGGGTATACATGCTAGCCCAACCTGTATGATGAGTTATGGTGACAACGGCGGTGCGGTTGGCTATCTGGTGGGCGAAGAAAATAAAGGCCTCGCCTATATGTTTACCATGATGAATCATGCCCGGTTAAATACGGGTATTCAGGGCGTGGCAATATCGGATCGAGCCTATCAGCATGCGGTAGCGTATGCCAATGACCGTGTACAGGGTTTGGCCCCCGGCGATAAAGAAAAAGGCACTATTATCCGTTACCCGGATATCCGTCGTATGTTGATGGTCATGCGTTCTATGACCGAGGCTTCCCGAGCTCTTTGTTATGTGGCTTCATCATCTTTTGATATGGCTCACCACGGTAACGATCAAGAAGCGCGCACGCAGGCTAACGCTCGTGGTGAATTGCTGACGCCTATTGCCAAGGGCTGGTCTACCGAGATTGCTCAGGAAATAACTTCGCTAGGTATACAAATCCACGGTGGTATGGGTTTTGTTGAAGAAACCGGCGCCGCTCAATACCTTCGTGATGCACGGATTATGACAATTTATGAAGGCACTACAGGTATTCAGGCCAATGATCTTATAGGTCGTAAAATGATTCGTGATAAAGGCCAGGAATTCAGTCGTTTGATCGCTGAAATCTTTGAAACCCAAAAAGAGCTTGCGGCTTTGGGTGGAGAATTTTCAACCATCGCCGATTCATTGACGCAAAGAGCCGATGCTTTGCAACAGGTGGCCAATTGGATTATTGAACATCATATAGATAATCCTCAGCTACCCGGTGCTGTTGCAGTTAACTTTATGATGGCGGCAGGAACGGTGATTGGTGGCTGGTTGTTGGCCAAAGGGGCGGTTATCGCTTCAGCCAAACTGGCCGAAGATGAAAGCTTCTACAGTGCCAAAATTATTACTGCCAGATTTTACGCCGAGCAAATTATGCCAAGGGCCGATGCCTACCTAAAAATGACTGAATCGGGTAGTGCTATGACTATGGCTTTGGCGGATGACCAGTTTTAAGTCTGGTTATTGGTAGCTGAAGTGACTCTAGCGTAAGCGGTTTTAACAAGTCAACGAATTGTGATGCTTATGCTGTGTTGACTGATTGATTTAATCAGTCAACATTTTTCATGTAGGGGGATTTCACCTCAACATTATGTTTGATCATAGCGTTGGCTAAGCACGTTATAAAACTGCTCACGCATTTGAGAAACCTCAGTTTTCAACTGTCTGGCATCATCGACCTTATTATAACGGCCGGGATATATTCGTTTGCGGTATTGAGCCATCTTGGAGGTATACAGCTTCATCGCCTTCTCCAGTTTTTGCTCACCTAGCAACAGTAACTTGGATTCCGCAATCGAGATCTCTTGGTAAACCTCAACCAACTCTTCACTAAGGCTATCTAGCTCCCGTTCTTGCTTGGCAGAAATCCGATCGATTGTAGGGCCGATCTCTGCCACAAGCGAGGCGTACTTACTAAACACATGGCTGACCTTGCCAACATGTTGGGCCACTTGCTCCAATAGCCCGATGCGACGCATAGACATAGCCTGTTGTTGCTGTTGCCGTTTATCTTTCAGGGTATAAAACACCACCGCGGCGCCAAAAATGCCACCCAGAATAAAAATAATACCACTGTCAATAATGTCGAGGTTAGCCATATCTAGATCGTCTGTTAATGATTGTTAATGCTGCTTCTCAGCCACCGCTGAGTTTGACGGTGTAACCCTTGTCCTGCAATATTTCCAACAGAAATTTTCGTTGGTCGCCTTGAATCTCAACCACACCATTCTTAATCGCACCGCCGGTGCTGCAACGTTGCTTGAGTTCCTTGGCGAGCTTTTTAAGCTCGGCTCCGGCCAATGGTAGGCCAGTAATCAGGGTTACTCCTTTGCCTTTACGGTTTTTAGTCTGTAATTGCAGTCTGACAATACCATCACCGCTGTCGACAGCCATTTGTTTTTTGCATTGGCAGTCGTCAACAGGGCGGCTGCAGTCTGGGCAATGTCTTCCCTGGTCGGTGGAGTAGACCACTCGGTTCATATGGCTGTCTCGTTGTTATAAGCGGGTTGTGCTGTAGTTTTCAAACTAGCCGATTATAATGGCCGCCACACCCCTAACCAAGTAATTCAGAATCTTTTATAAGGTATTGATGCCAGTGACTTCTTTAACAGAGCTAGATCAACTCAAACAACAGCTATTCGATCTGCAAAGCCAGCTGGCCTTTCAGGAAGATACCCTGCAAGCGTTAAATGACATAGTGACCAAACAGCAACAGCAAATCGAAAACCTTCATGAACTCTGTGAGAGCCAAAAATCCCAATTAGAGCTGATGACTGAAGCGGCGGGTGGGGCTCTAATGGAAGAAAAACCGCCGCATTATTAAGCCTTGATTGATAGAGGCTTCAATTTTCCCCGCCATCATTGAAGCATAAAAATAATTTGTTATAAGCTTAGAATCTTTTTTTATAACTGATTGATTTTATTAGATTTATTGGATTTTACTGGCGCTTTGCAGTATAGTCGCCGGCCTTGTTTGAGGCGATCGGGCCATATTGTAATCATCGGACAACGATTAAACAGTAAATAAGACTAGTTAAAGGCAGCAAGATCAGCATGAGTTTGGATCTGGATACTCTAAATCAACAACTCAGAGACTTATCCCCCGTGGAGATTATGCGGTGGGCGGCGGGTCTTGGTAAAAAGGTGATAGCGACTACCAGTTTTGCACCAAATGCAGCTGCCATGTTACATGTTGTGGTGGAAGTTGATAATACTATTCCAGTCGTGTGGGTCGATAGCGGCTATAACGTGCCAGATACTTACCGTGTGGCCGAAGTCATTATCGATAAGCTCAAACCCAATATGCAGATTTATATCCCGCAATGGACCGCAGAGCGGCGCAATGCCATTATGGGAGGTATCCCCCATCCTGATGACGATCCTGAAGTTCATGAAGAATTTACCCGTCAGGTAAAGCTGGAACCGTTTCAAAAGGCGCTGGATGACTTACAGCCTGAAGTATGGGTCAGTGGTATTCGTCGTGAAGAAACCGAGTTTAGAAAGAGTCTGGATATTCTGTCGATAGATGGTCGCGGTATTTTAAAAGTAGCGCCATTTTTCTACTGGACTGAACAGCAAGTGCAGGATTATATAAACCTGCATGAGTTGCCAAACAGTCGTCACTATTTTGACCCCACCAAAGTTGAAGATGGCCGTGAATGCGGTTTGCATACGTCGGCCTGATATCATGCTTGCCTTTACGGCGAGAGCGACACTTAATTCGAATACAGTGGTTTTAAACCATTATTTTGGCTGCTGTTATTCTCTGTACTTTCTCGAATCCATTTAATTACTGATAGTAAACCTTCGCCGTTCCAACTATGGCCATCCGTTTGATGGCCATAAAGCCTATTATCCAGCTCTGATAGTGCAATATTTAAAGCGGGGTGGTCGCTTTGTGCCTGAATATCCTGCAAGCTTTGGATATTGTTAGTTTGCCAATAAACCCTTGCCCAATTGAGCAGGGCAATGCGCGCGGTACCAATATTATTATCGCGACACACTTTGCTTAGTTGCTTAAACGCCTGCTGCTCTGATAATGACTTTTTAACCGTCGTATTTTGTTGTTCAACCTTTGTAAAGTGCTTGCCTTTTGATTGTTGCCAAAGATAAAGCGTTACTAGCCAGGCTAAGGCAAAGCCGCCGGCAATCAACTGCCATAATAAATGCGTTGTGTCAGAGTTTGCTGTTGCGGTGGAAGCTTTGGGTGTCGTTAGACTGTGATCGATAGCAAGTGGCGTACTATCGCTAGGCGTTTTATTGATTGCAGGTTTAACCGTTAGCGTGCGTGCAGGAATAAGTGCTTCCTGCATTTTATTAAGCTTGGTATCCCACCATTGTAGGCGTATTTCAGCTAAAGTTACTTTTCCTTCACGGGTAGGAATAATGGCAACACTATCTGCTCTGGATGAGAGACTTCCTTGGTCGGTGACAGATGTTTCGCTACTACCTTTGTCTGGATAAGACTTGGCGCCGTCAATTGGATTAAAGCTTAACGGTGGTAATTGAGAATCCAATAAACCCTCAGCTTCAATCGTTATAATCCGGGTGATCGAATCACCGACAGAAATAGTATCTGGGTTGCCACTCCATCTTTCAACTAACTGGATTGATTTGGCAGGCAACCAGATATTGCCGGTAAAGCTGGACGGAGGTGCTTTGACTTTAATTTTATGCTGCTTGGTCATTTTGCGAATACGTTTACCTTGTGCAGATAAACTAAATACCGATTGACGTGCCATTGCCTCGTTGGCCGAGAATATCATTTCCGGAATAATTAATTCGCCGATTTCCTGCGGGTAGATGGCATAGCGTAATTCATGCACACGATAAAGAGCATTTTGAATGCGGCGTTGAAAAGAATTCTGTCCCAGTTTTTCCATCGCGGCATTATCAAATTCAGGCTCGCTAATATTCATATTGTCGAGCTGAATTGATTGAAAAATACGCAGTGTAAAAATAATTTGCTGCTGAACATAAGCATTGTCGATATCGACTTCAGATTCGAGAAAAACCGCTTCAAGTGTGCCTTCCGGAGTGGGAATACTCGGTTGTACGCTGACCGTGATAGCTTGGGTACGTTGCCCGTCGATATCGATAGCTGGAATCTCAAGTTGGCCTTTGCGTTTCGGCATTAGGGTGATTACCCATTCTGTCCATGATTCTGATTGGCCGTTGCGAATCATATGACGGCTACTTTGACTATTCCCCAATAGGTGAAAATTTGTTTTAACTGGGTCAAGATTTGGGCCGGCATAGGAGCCACCGTCATTAATACGTATCGTTAGTGTCAGGGTGTCATCAATGGCAATCACACTGCGATCAACTTTGGCAATAGGGGTGGCAGCCGAAGCGTTACTGATCATAGTAAAGCTAATAACAACGATAAAAGCGATGACGGCTATGAAACGCTGCATTACCACTGTGGTTGCTCCCGCTGAATTTCGCCCTGTTGTTGGCGAAGTTTCGATTGATGATTAAATTTACGCCGTAGCAAACCGGAGGGGTCATCGGGTATTTGTCGTAACCACTGTTCCATCGCTTGTTTTTGCTGTTGGCTTTGTTGGTCTTGTGCTACGGCTTGAGCTTGTTGTTGTTGATTTTGCTCTTGCCGATTTGCTTGATCTTTTTCCGCAGCTTGCTGTTCGCTGGCTTGTTTCTGTTGCTCTGATTTTTGCTCTGATTCTGGTTCTTTGTTATCCCTTGGCTGATTTTGTTTCGTTTGTTGATCGTTGTCAGATGAATTATTTTGA
>NZ_CAXAHB010000003.1:0-55252 GCF_963968385.1 uncultured Oceanicoccus sp. | reverse complement strand
AGTTAAAGGTTGTTGACCTTGAACCGGCTTGAGTGGACCCTCCCGAAGAAGGCCCGTTGTTTTTATAATGACTGTCAGCAACATATGTTCTTTCATTTCCAATAGGCCCATCTACTACTGGCAATGTTATTAACTTTGCAGCGGCTTGAGTGGACCCTCCCGAAGAAGGCCCATTGTTTTGATAACTATTGTCATTAACATTTGGTTTTTCAGTAGGATCATCAGGTTTATCGTGTGGTAATCCTTTAGTTATATCCGCATCTACTATGCCAAAATTATGCGGCTGAACCACTTGGAGCGGATCCGAGCCGTGACACCCCGCTATAAATAGTAAATTAAAGAAAATGACTATCGTTCGATTACGTCGGGTTATAAAACGCATACTGCAACCTCCTGGTTCGCGTTACTGATATACCTTAACCCTCTTCATGATACATCACCACTACCTCTGGTAAGGCTATATGCAAAGAGTCCTAATTCCACTATATTTTTCGACACTGTTATTGAAATTATTATCTGTACCTAGACACGCGTTTATTCTTTAGGTTCCGCCTCTCCCTCCTTAGATCATCGACAATAATACTGACGTCTATATGCTTATTATGAATACCGTAGCGTCGCGAAAATTAGCCGCTCTTTTTAGGGACTGATTTGTTTTATGCATTAGTGGAGGGATGCACCGGTGCTCGCTGCATCATAGTGGGGATCATAATACTTTTTGTTGCAGAATCTGGAAATGGCTGGGCGAACACAACCTCCCATGCCGACTGAATCATCTTTTTAGCTTCATCCTCTGTGAATATCCCCAAAACACAACCCGCCTGAATAAAACCTTCTAAGCGAAAAACGGTTGCAGGGGGTACACTGCTATTTTTCATATAGGCGGTAAAAATTGCCCTAACCCCAGTCTCTACTTCATCGATAAACTCAGTTTTACTTTTAAACGTTTCCATAGAATTCCATGCAACTAGGAGCACCACAAGCAATTAAAAGCATACTCAGCGGCAAAGCAAAATACCGTTAATCCGAACAAAACCCAATATCATAGCAACTCACCAAGATCCAAAACTATCACAACTAAACCACCTCCTGGACCAATACCCAAGGGGCCACGACAACGGCCCAGAGGGTCACCTGCCCTTCAAACCAAAGGGCTGCCTGCTGGTCATCAACTTTAGCTATTGCTTGTTCAGTTAACCATTGCTCCACCGCTTCTTTATTATCCAGACTTAACTGACAGGCCACCTCAATAAGATCAATACCATTGGCCACAGCGATCACTGCACCGCTGGCATAATGACGCTGCAGCTCTTGCCAATCAATTTTGGCAGTTTCTTTATTGAGTTTGGTTTTTAATTCGCTGTAGGTATCTTTGGGGCTGATAATATCTGACGCGGTTGCTGAGGTAGATTGTTCCGGCGGCTGTTTCAAGGATTTATCTCTTTATGCTAAAAATGACGGTCTGGCTACCAGTGTTTAATGGAAGCCGCTGAATTCTAACATAAGCAAATAACGGCAACATCTAATAACTATACCCAGCTTGCAGTTACCCCCCTAACTGCTTGGCGATCCTCTGATACCAAGCTTGCAACTGACTACAACCTTCCGGAATAGACTCCTTTACCCACCCTGCGAAATCACAGAGCACAAAGGCATCGATATCCGCCAAACTGATAGCATTACCCACTAGATAATCACGCTCAACGAGATGGACTTCCAACGCTTGAAAAAAACTATGCAAACGTTGTTGACCACGCTCGACCAAGGCAGGTATTTGCTCGATCACCTCATCACCCGGCAGCGCTCTTCCTTGAAAAAAATCACCGCGATTACGCAGCATTTCTGCCACCGCAGCTAAGCCATCAACAAATACTTTATGATCCCAACCAATAATTTGAGCCTGCTCGAGAGGGGTTGAACCCAGCAAAGGCTTATCAGGATATAAGCTCTCTAAATATAAACAGGCACTAATAACATCAGTTAACACCGTACCATCATCTAGTTGTAAGGCCGGTACTGTACAGTTGGGGTTAATGGCTCTATAGGATTCGGTGAATTGCTCCTTGTCGCCGAGATTGATTGTCTGCGTTTCTATATCAATACCCTTGTATTGCATAAATAGCTTTAAGCGACGGGGATTGGGGGCCATCTCAAAAGTATATAGTTTCATAACTTTTCCTTGAACAAACAATAAGACCGATCAAAATTCGATATAAAGCGAACCATTAGCTATCCCTTTTAGTGGGTTTTCCACCTTAATCATAGGCAATGACTTTGTAAACTATGATTCAGTTCAACAAACTGATCTTACAAAAATCATTTCCCTTATTCAGAAAAACACTTATCAGTAGCTTAGGCATATTGTTAGATGATGCCTTCTATAATTCACCAACATAATTTATGATGAGGGCTGCTTGCGTAAACCTCAGGATGATGGTTTATACATAACACTTCTCAACGGCTCTTAAATACATGGATGGTATCAATTTGAAACGCTGCAACCAACATGTTGGCAAGAGGCCGCATGTTTATCAATGCAATGAATGCATCTTATTAACCAGCAATGCATTGGGTAAAGATAACTACAGCCACCATGCTTTAAAAATTGCTTTTGCCATGGAAAACGATCGCTTTTGCATTCAACATAGCCAAAGCACAAGTTCAGTTGATGCTGCGATTATTAAACCCGACTATCCGCATCATATTGACACTCATGATACTTGGCACGCACTATTGTTAATTAATCCTGAATCTGAGCAGGCTAAACGTATTATTGATCGCTATTTATATAACACCAACACTTACCATCCTAATATTGGCACAATCAAAACAGCAAAAAAGCTACTAGCCCCTTTTATAAACAACAGCAACGATTCCTTTTTAGCCGGGCAAACCATTATAAAATTGATTGCAAACTTCACTGATCACAGCGTGAATCGAAACACCGTTGAACCTCGAATTCAAGTCATTATTGACCACATCAATAACTGCAATGGCAGCCTACCCTCTATCAATCATCTGGCGGAACAAGTTAGTTTATCTACCAGCAGATTATCGCATTTATTTAGTCAAGAAATGGGCGTATCACTAAAGCAGTACCTTCTATGGCAAAAGCTTTACCATGCTGGCTCTCGTATCGCTACAGGGGAACTTATTATGGAGGCTGCGGTTGCCGCAGGGTTTTCAGATGCCGCTCACTTTAGCCGCAAATTTACCAAAATTTTTGGACTGCCACCCTCTAAAATGTTAAAAACCACTGAATCAATTCGCTTTGTTGCTGATAGTAATTTTATGCATTAATTCTAGTGACTTAGCGCCGTTGGCGATGCCCATACCATCTAAGAGAAACCCGATAATAATGGCTATAAAACGCTGCGACTGGTGCGAGGATAACCCACTCTACCAACGCTATCACGATCAGGAATGGGGCACACCGGTATATGACGATCAGACGTTATTTGAATGTTTAACTCTGGAGGGCGCTCAGGCTGGTTTATCCTGGATCACTATTTTGAAAAAGCGTGAAGGCTATCGCAAAGCCTTTGCAAATTTTGAGGTAGAAAAAGTGGCGCGGTTTAGTGACAAGAAGCTCGAGAAGTTATTACTCAACCCCGATATTGTGCGCAATCGATTAAAGGTTTTTTCAGTTCGAAAAAACGCTAGGGCGTTTATCGACATACAAAAAGAATTCGGCAATTTTACCGATTATATCTGGGGCTTTGTTAATGGTGAGCCCATTCAAAATAGTTGGAAAACCCTATCTGAGATACCAGCAACCAGCCCAGTGTCCGATACTATTAGTAAAGACCTTAAAAGGCGCGGTTTTAGCTTTGTCGGTTCTACCATTATTTATGCTTTTATGCAGGCAATAGGCATGATCAATGATCATATTAGGGACTGCCATCGCTATAAGGCACTCAGCAAAAAATAATTAACTAATAATAATCAATCATTGACCACATCAACATAGTGGCTTGGTTGGTTAATCGAGGCGCTTTTGAGCGCCTCTTTTGTTGTCTGATTATTGATCTAGCGGGGATATAAGTAAACTGATAACGCCTCTCGTTGCTGCTCATTCAAGGGGAAAACCGGCATTGGCGGTGTTGGTGCTAGAAAGAAATCAGTCATTTCAGCTAAAGTGTAACGTTGGGCCAGACCTTTTAGCTCTTTGATCGGCCGCATGGCCGTCGTTCTTTCACCACCGTGACAGTTACCACAACCGTATTGCTGATAAAGCGCTTCACCCTGCTGCTGTAATACCAGCCGCTGTTCATCGCTATAAATCGCTAGGGCTTGTTCAGGATCGACTTCAGCTACAACAGGAGGTGCAATTTCATCACTGAGCAAGACTTTTGCTTGCTCACCATAGGCTACCCGATAAATAGTGCCCGAGTAATCATCAGAAATATAAATAGTTCCATCGATGGCTTCAGTCACATCCGTAGGACGACCAATAACATCAACCTCACCTTTAAAACCCGTTAGAAAATCCTTCTCAATAATACTGCCATCTTCCTGCCAATGTAGTGAAACCACCTTGTAACCATCTCTTTCACTGCGGTTCCATGAACCGTGTAACGCAACCAAGGCAGATTTTTCAAACCCAGGCGCTTTAGTGTACCGCAGAAACTGGATACCTAGCGGTGCGTTGTGGGCGCGAAAACCATGGACGGGTGAAATAGCAGAAGCCAGCAGATTATCTTTGCCAACACCAAGATCAGGATCCAGATCACCATAGCCATTGATATAGGGCCAGCCATAAAAACCATTTTGTTCTATTTTGTTAAGTTCGCAGGGAGGAAAGTCATCACCTAATTGATCACGACCATTGTCCGTAGCATATAAACTTTGGTCCCAAGGCGCCCAATCAAAACCCACGCTATTGCGTAAACCGTTGGCATAAACAGCTAACTCGCTGCCATCAGGCTTAACTCGCATCATAGTAGCGCGCTGTGGGTCCTGTTCTTCGCAAACATTACAGGTTGAGCCTGAAGTCAGATATAGCCAACCATCAGGCCCAACCCCCACAGTTTTAGTCCAGTGACCACCATCATCCATTAAGCCCTCAACAATGCGTTGATAATCGCCCTCGACGCTACCTGTTTGCTGATTAAAACGAATCTTACCCAGAGCTGTAGACTCAGCCACATACAACCAACCATCAGCAATGTCCAGGCCATGAGGTTTTATCAGCCCGTCCAGTAATATGCGCTGACCATCCGGCAGACCATCGCCATTAACATCGCGCTCCAACAATAAAATATCACCACTGCGTGGCCGCGAAACCAGTAAATCGCCCTGTTCGGTCATATGCATAAATCGAATTTTGCCTAACCCGACTGCATAGGGGGAGACACTAAAGCCTTCAGGCATAGCAAAGCGTTGTTCTATTATTTCTGTTGAGGGGCTTTCAGTACCATAGCCCATAATGACATTGAGTAGCATCTTTGCGCTAGTGGCGGATGCTCCCGATCCAAATTGAATAAAGAGTAACGGGGCTACTATGAGTATCAATAATAATATTATTAGGGTCAGTACGACCCGCTTAAAAAAAGTTTTCATAGAGTACTTCTGCTTAATTAATATATGGCAACCATTGTTAAACAACGATGCCTAAATTTAAACCCTACTCTTCAGGCTGATCAAGCTTGATAAATAGCGTTCCTAAAATCTCATCAACCGCACTATCATCCATCCCTGCGTTATTATAATCACAACTATAGGTAATCAACACCAACAAATTATCATAACGAAGATACCACTCCCTAACTGCATCACCGTCTTCCTTGTAGGCGATGTAATAACCACTGAGTTCAGCCATCTGTGTCGACTCCGCCGGACCAAATAACTCCACTATATCACTCAAATAATCATGTAATTCGGCCTCATCGACCAAGCCAGCCTCCTTCTTTAGCGTGGTGATAGCGATTTCACCAACACCATCTTCATCGGAGATAATAATCGTCTCCTCGTCCTGATCAGCTTCCCATTCATCGGGTAATTCAATAATCCACCACTGGCTTTCAACAACGCGCATAGTTAATCCTCCATTAAACCACGACTAGCGTGTTGTCTGATAAATCACAGCACATGGTGTAGGCATCTTCCCGACCTGCCTTCGCCGGATAATAATTTTTACGCATGCCGACAACATCAAAACGTAGCGAACCATATAACTTTTTAGCGCTGACATTCGATACCCGCACTTCCAAAAAACACTGCTTGGCACCTTGCTGCTGTTGAGTTTGCAAACCGCTACTCAACAACAAACGTCCATAGCCTTTGCCTTGAATATCGGGATAGATCGCAATATTTAACAGTGTTGATTCATCCACAGCGTGGGAAAAAACGCTAAACCCTAACACCACACCCTCAACCTCTAGTACCGTGCAATGGTGGTCGCTATTAAAGCTTTCTTCAAATTGTGATTGTGGCCAAGGAAATTCCGCAGCGGCTTTTTCAACTGCGGCTACTGCCTCGATATCATTCGCTTGCATGCATCTTAATAGCATTAGCTGGATTTAATTAAACAGAGTAAGGGTTGCAGATCATTCCAGACCGCACGTTTTAACGAGCGATCAGCCAGCATCGGGCTTGCACTATGGGTGCAGATTAAAGGCAGCTGCCATTGCGGATGGGTATATAAGCTGCCATTGGTTAGCGCTTCGTCAGTGATATAGTTTGCCGCCGCCTCACCCATCACCATAATATACTGCGGCTTAAGCTGATCAACTTGCTTCGATAAAAACGCATTTAGCGTTTGTCGTGCCGCCGTTTCAGTTTGATCAATTTGAGCATTCTTAACCATCGGCCAAATAAAACTATCCATAGTCAGCTGCTGTTTTCCTGCTCCCAATGCGATTAATAGATTATGTAAAAGTTGCAAATACTCAGCAGAATTAATCTGGTCAGACAATCCATCATCAACAATCAATATATTGCCGCCACGGACTATCGATAAAGCAAACTGCGGGATAGCTTGAGCAGGACTCGTTGCGACCACAGCCTGAGTGCTCTGTCGGCTTTGCTTAGGCTTAGCTTCCCCCAACAATGCCTGCATGGCTGCGGCGCTGCCATTTTTTGCTTTGGGCATTGGCGTTGCTGGCACGTCAACTTCATTAGTCACAGCGTTCGCTTCTGCCACCTCGGCCAATACCGGCATTTCGCAAAGTACTGAGGGTAATGCAGCGGGCAAGTGCAACCTTGGGACATAACAATCTACCCCCATTGCCTGCATATAGGCCTGACGCTGCGATTCATCCATCATTGGCTTCATAGTTGGCCTAGTTGGCATAGCTAGCTAAATTCCCTTTTGTGGATGCGGTTTCAAGATACCTGCCGCTAACATATTTAACGCATTAAGGTAGGCTTTCACTGAAGCGACGATAACGTCTGTATCAGCACCCAAACCATTAACAATCACGCCATCTTTCTCTAGCCGTACCGTAACCTCACCTATAGAATCGGTGCCCTGTGTAACGGCACTCACCAAATATAATTGCAGCTCGGCCTCACTATTGGCAATTTTTTCAATCGCTTTAAACGCAGCATCAACCAGGCCATCCCCTTCTGCTTCGGTCGGCTGTTCAACACCATCAACTGATAATGTCATTGAGGCTTTGGGTTTTACCCCTGATTTTGACGTCGCTTCCAGTGCACTAAACTGATAGGTCTCTTTAATCTCGGGGGCGGTGACATCGCTAACCAGAGCCTGTAAATCCTCATCGAAGATTTCATGTTTTTTATCGGCCAGGGCTTTAAAGTTTTTAAAGGCTTCGTTTAAAGCGCCCTGACTGTCAAAACTAATACCCAATTCTTCAAAACGGGCTTTAACAGCGGCACGACCGGAGTGTTTACCCAGCACCAGTTTGTTGGCATTCCACCCTAACGACTCAGCGCTCATGATTTCGTAGGTTTCACGATGCTTTAATACACCATCTTGATGAATACCCGATTCATGGGCAAAGGCGTTAGCACCGACAATGGCCTTGTTGGGCTGCACAGGGAAACCGGTAATAGACGAAACCAATTTTGAAGTGGGCACAATATGAACCGGCTCAACGCGCGTACTCACCGGAAAGATATCCGCTCGCGTGCGCACGCTCATCACAATTTCTTCCAAGGCTGCATTGCCGGCCCGCTCACCCAAGCCATTAATCGTACACTCCACCTGTCTGACACCGTTCATTACCGCTGACAGGGAATTAGCCACCGCCAGACCCAAATCATTATGGCAGTGGGTAGAAAAAATCGCCTTGTCCGCATTGGGAATATTTTCAATCAAACGCTTAAACATCGCGCCATATTCTTCGGGCTCGCCATAGCCCACCGTATCGGGGATATTGATCGTTGAAGCACCGGCATCTATCACCGCCTCGATAATTCGGCACTGAAATTCATAGTCGGAACGACTGCCGTCCTCTAGCGAAAATTCGACATCATCGCGCAGATTTCGCGACAATTTGACCATCGCGACCGCCTGCTCTAGCACTTGATCAGGCTCCATCTGCAATTTGTATTGCATATGGATGGGTGATGTGGCGATAAAGGTATGAATTCGACCAGAGTTAGCGCCTTTTAGCGCCTCGGCTGCTCGCTCTATATCTCCAGGGACTGCACGAGCCAAACTACAGATGGTGCTGTCTTTTACCGCTTCCGCCACAGCTTTGACCGCCTCAAAGTCACCGACACTGGCGATAGCAAAACCGGCCTCGATAACATCCACCTGCATTTTCTCTAACAATTTAGCGATACGCACCTTTTCATCTTTAGTCATCGACGCACCGGGGCTCTGCTCGCCATCGCGCAGGGTGGTATCAAAAATGATCAAATTGTCTTTATTGTTCATTACCAAGTGTTCTCGTTGTTTATTCTGTGTTGTACAATCCGTACTGGATTTTAAAACTGGCCAAGCCCTTACTGTGATGTCACGAAGGATAAACTAAAAACCTAACAATTCTAATAAGTGCAGCCTAAAAATCCGATTATTTCTGTGAATAAATCGTTATAGACCTATAAATAGAGAATTGGGGGTTTTATCTACTCATTACCGACGTTTAAAGGAGTCTTTTAAGCGCTAAAAATTGGCCGATTTCTATTGGATTTAGTTATCTCTCTTCCGTATGATGCGACACCTAACGGATAATAACGCAACCATTGCTCAAAAAATAATCACTGATGGCAAAATAAACAGTATTCATTGTCACTATATCGGCTATTCATCATAGCGTTTTGCGTTGTTGATGATTAGCGCTATGGTAGCGACACTGGATAAAGGCGTTTTACACGTTATAACACCATAGAATAGAATACATTTAACGGGCATATGCTGCGGTAGAGCCCCTCAACGAAACAAGGACATTTTATGATTATTGGTATCCCCCGGGAGCTTGATGCCGGAGAAACCCGAGTCCCTGTTATCCCGGACTCAGTAAAACGCTTTACTGACCAGGGTGCACAAGTCCAAATTGAAACAGGCATGGGGCAATCGATTGGTATTGAGGATAGCGCCTACGAAAAAGCTGGGGCCACTATCGTTACCGATAGAACAGCCTTGTTAAACAATGCCGATATCATCCTGCGCTTACGCAAACCTTCTCTAGAAGAAGTCAGCCAGCTGAAAAAAGGCTCTATTCATATCTCTTTTCTTGACCCGTTCAACGAACACGAACTGGTTGATGCCTTTGCCGCAGCGGGTATTACCTCAATTAGTATGGAGATGATTCCCCGTACCACTCGCGCGCAAAAGATGGATGCTCTTAGCTCTCAAGCCAGTCTGGCTGGTTATGCCATGGTGGTATTGGCGGCTGAACGCCTCAATAAGATTCTCCCCATGATGATGACTCCGGCCGGTACCATTTCACCGTCTCGCGTCTTTATTATCGGCGCCGGTGTTGCTGGTCTACAGGCTATTGCAACCGCCAAGCGTATGGGCGCACGGGTTGATGCCTTTGATACCCGCCCAGTGGTTAAGGAACAGGTTGAATCACTCGGTGGTAAGTTTGTTGAAATTGATTTGGGTGAAACTGGCCAGACTGCTGGTGGTTACGCTAATGCATTAACCCCCGAACAGGTTCAAATGCAATTGGAGGGGCAGAAGAAGGTCTGTGCCCAATCTGACATTGTTATCACTACCGCCCAGCTCTTTGGTCGCCCTGCTCCTACCGTGGTAACTAAAGATATGCTTGAAGCCATGAAGCCAGGCAGTGTGGTGGTTGATTTAGCCGTGGAGTCCGGTGGCAATGTTGAAGGCTCTGTCGCCGGTGAAGAGGTAGACATCAATGGTGTTAAGGTTATCGGTCTTGCCAATATGCCTGGCCGCGTGGCTAATAATGCCAGCCAAATGTATTCTGCCAACTTGCATAACTTGGTGCTGGAATACTGGAATAAAGAGACCAAGCAATTTGATCTCAATCTGGAAGACGAAATCATCAAAGGTTGTGTGATCACTCATGACGGCGCTTTGGTTAATGAAATGATCAAAAATATAAGAGGCAGCTAATTATGGACGCTATTTATTTATCATTCATCTTAATGCTCTCCATCTTTTTGGGCTTTGAGTTAATCGCAAAAGTACCTGCGACCTTGCATACACCGCTAATGTCCGGATCCAATGCTATTTCTGGCATTACCGTTGTAGGTGCGCTTACCGCAGCACACAGCGGTAGCTCCGAGCTGGCTTTATGGCTTGGCACCGCAGCGGTTGCTTTAGCATCGATCAATGTTGTTGGCGGCTATATGGTTACTGACCGCATGCTGGCCATGTTTAAGAAGAAAGGCTAAGGGGCCAGACTAATGACATCTTTAAATTTTGATTTAACTATAAACCTTGCCTATATCGTCTCTGCGGTACTGTTTGTATTCGGACTTAAAAGGTTAAGTTCACCTGCCACAGCGCGCCAAGGTAATTTAATGTCCGCAGCGGGTATGCTAATCGCCATTGTTGTGACTTTGATGAACGAAATTAAACTGCCATGGGAAAATATTATTGCCGGTTTAATTATTGGTGGGTTGATTGGTGCCGTTGCTGCACGCAAAGTTGAAATGACCGGTATGCCAGAACTTGTGGCGCTATTTAACGGTTTTGGCGGTGCGTCCAGTTTGTTGGTTGGTCTAGTAGCAGTATTCGCTACAGCCAACTCTACATTCACCAGTATCACTATTATCGTTTCTATCTTGATTGGTGGCGTAACCCTAACCGGTAGCTTGATTGCTTACGGCAAATTAAGTGAAAGATTGCCTAGTAAAGCGATCCAATTTACGGGACAACAAATCTTTAATGGCGCACTAGTGATTGCCATTATTGTTTCTGCTGTCCTGTTTATTCAAAACCCAAGTGCTGATAGTCAGTGGCTATATGCGGTTATCGGCTTATCACTGGTCCTAGGTATTATGATCACCATCCCTATCGGTGGTGCTGATATGCCAGTGGTTATCGCGCTACTGAACTCTTATTCAGGATTAGCGGCTTGTGCGGCAGGTTTTGTACTGAATAATAACCTGTTGATCGTATCGGGTTCTCTGGTAGGTGCCAGTGGTTTAATTCTGACCAATATCATGTGCAAGGCAATGAACCGTTCATTAAATAATGTTCTGTTCAGCGGCTTTGGTGCAGCCAAAGTCTCTAGCGCAAAAATCGAAGGTGAAGTTAAACCTATCTCGGCCGATGATGCTTTCTTGATTCTTGAAGCGGCACAAAACGTTGCTATCGTACCCGGTTACGGTATGGCCGTGGCGCAAGCACAGCACGTTGTTCGTGAGCTATCAGATCATCTGGAAGAAAATGGCTGTGACGTTAAGTTCGCTATTCACCCGGTTGCGGGTCGTATGCCAGGCCATATGAACGTACTATTGGCGGAAGCTAACGTGCCTTATGACCAGTTAGTTGAGATGGACGATATCAATCCGCAGATGAGCAATATGGATGTAGCCATTGTTATCGGTGCTAACGATGTTGTTAACCCCGCCGCTAACGAAGATGAAGGCAGCCCACTTTACGGCATGCCGGTTATCAATGTTAATGAGGCCCGTACAGTCTTCGTATTGAAGCGTTCTATGGGCTCGGGCTTCTCTGGTGTAGATAACCCACTATTCTTTGGTGACAATACAAGAATGCTGTTTGGCGACGCCAAGGAATCGATTTCACATATTGTGGGTGAGTTTAAAGGATAATCTGACGCTAGATACCGCGCAGTAATCGGTAAGTTATCTTTAAAACCTATCAAAAGACATCTTTTGGCTCAAGATCAAACCTCTTTTGGTTCCAATCAAACCAAGAGGGGAAAGGTTTTTCGATAACAAACCGTTATCAGTATTTATGATGTTCTGCGCAACATTGTCCATACTTTAGCCGCCGGCCCCGACAAGGCATACAACACAAAACCGGCCAATAGAATCTTTGCGGGGTCGAGCATCACCAGACCAAACACCAAGATGATAAGGATCATCATCACAAAAGGAACACGACCACGAAGGTCTAAACCCTTAAAGCTATGGTATGGCACATTGAGAATCATCAAAAAGCCAACTAGAGCGGTTATTAATCCAGCAGCCGCAGCCAAGTTATGGGACACATCACTACCAACATAACCTATATCATGACAAACCCATATAGTCCCTGCGATAACAGCCGCTGCCGCAGGACTGGCCAGACCTGAAAAATAATGTTTATCTGCAGAATCAATTTGCGTATTAAAACGCGCTAAACGCAAAGCTGCACAAGCTATATAGATAAAAGAACAGGTCCAGCCAAACTTGCCAAGATCGGATAGCGCCCAGCTAAACATCACCAAAGCAGGCGCCGCTCCAAACGACACCATATCTGCCAAGCTATCGTACTCGGCGCCAAATTTACTTTGGGTATTGGTTAAACGCGCGACACGACCATCCAGACCATCGAAAATCATCGCCACAAGAATCGCAATCGCGGCTGCATCAAATTGGCCATTAATGCCAGCAATAATCGCATAGTAACCGGAAAACAACGCCGCTGTAGTAAATAGGTTAGGTAACAGATAAATACCACGACGACGGATAGTTTTACCGTCAACCGATACTTCCTCTTCATGCTCGTCAATCAGGATTAGTGATTCAGAGGACGTTTCCGGCTGCTCTACGGCAGACTCTGGCTTGTCAGCAGAAACATCACGCAACCGGGCTGCGGGGTCATTTGGCTTATCATTCATAATCGGGTCATCTTTAAGGACAGCTTTAATGCCGCCCATAATAAATTAAAAATCGCTGCGGTACGATGCTTTTGCACATTCCCAGAAGGCTTTAACCAGCGGATTTTCCAAACGCTGGGCTGAAGCGCCTAAACCGACGGCAAAGGGTGCCAGCGGTGGCTGGATATCGACTATCTGCACCTTATCCTTTAATGGACTGTTAACCAGCACCAATTCAGGCACAACACCAACACCCAAACCCAAACCGACCATACTCACAATAGCTTCATGACCACTCACCTGCGCATAGATATCAGGCTTGATACCTTGCGAGCGAAACCATTGATCCAAACGGGTTCTGGCCAGACCCCGCTCGGAGACAATAAACGGGATATCCTGCCAGTTGATCGGTGCCGAGCTATCCTGATATTGTTTTATCGTGCTTTCAACAGCGCAATGAATAACCGGGTAAATAAAAAGTAACGGTGAATGAGTCAGGGTCTGGAACTGGATTTTGGCGGGCAATTTATCGGGTCTGGCCGCAATAGCGACATCATCTTGGCCGCTCATTAGATGTTCGATAGCATCGGCCTGATCGCCAGTGCGCAACTTAATATCAATATCGGGGTAGCGGGCCCTAAAGGGTTCCAATAGATCTGACAGCACACTATAAGCGGCTGTTACTGAGCAATAAACACTAATTTCACCAGTTAAACTCTCGCTATCACGCCGCACAACTTCCATAAATGAGCGCCACTGCGCCAAAGTCTGGCGGGCATAAGATTGAAATTGGCGACCCGCTTCTGTCAGCCTGACGCTTCTATTATCCCGCTCCAGTAAGCGCTGCCCTACTTCCTGCTCTATTTTCTTCAAGCCTCGACTAACCGCTGAGGCACTCATATGCAATGCATCACCGGTTTGGCTGAAATGTAAGTTCTCTGACAGCGTCAGAAATAGCGCCAAATCCTTAGTGTCCATAACAAAACTCATACTTGAATTAATATTGCATATTTTGCATCACTGTATAGCAAATACATCATTTTACGCAACAGTCTTTTTTCTATATAGTTGCGCGCACTGAATTTTGAATGGTGCTTAGCACTAAAGCTTGACCCTCGACTTTATCAAGGAGCTATTTTATGGGCCAAAATTATTTCAATACCCTTCCGTTGCGTTTACAACTGGAAGAACTCGCCAAATGCCGTTTTATGGACCGCGAAGAATTCGCCAACGGCTGTGACTATATTAAAGACAAGAAAATCGTGATTGTTGGCTGTGGTGCACAGGGTTTAAATCAGGGTTTGAACCTGCGTGACTCTGGCCTAGATGTATCCTACACGCTTCGCGCTATCGCCATTGAAGAACAGCGTCAGTCTTGGAAAAACGCCACAGAAAACGGTTTTACTGTGGGGACTTATGAAGAACTAATCCCACAAGCGGATATCGTGATGAACCTAACTCCCGATAAGCAGCATACTGATGTAGTTAACACTATCATGCCTTTAATGAAACAAGGCGCCACTCTGGACTATGCGCACGGTTTCAATCTGGTTGAAGAAGGTATGCAGGTTCGTGAAGACTTAACCGTTGTTATGTGCTGCCCTAAATGCCCGGGCTCTGAAGTCCGCGCTGAATATGTACGTGGCTTTGGTGTGCCGACACTGATCGCCGTTCACCGTGAAAACGATCCTAATGGCGATGGCCTTGATATTGCCAAAGCATTGGCCAGTGGTACTGGTGGTGATCGTGCCGGTGTGCTGGAGTCTTCTCCTATTGCCGAAGTTAAATCTGATTTAATGGGTGAGCAAACCATCCTTTGCGGCATGTTACAGACTGGCTCTATTCTCTGTTTTGACAAGATGGTTGAGCAGGGTATTGACGCTGGCTATGCGTCAAAACTGATTCAGTACGGCTGGGAAACGGTGACTGAAGGTTTGAAAATGGGCGGCATCACTAACATGATGGATCGTCTATCAAACCCTGCCAAAATTAAAGCCTATGATTTGGCCGAGGAACTTAAAGACATTATGCGTCCTTTATACCAGAAGCATCAGGACGATATTATGTCTGGTCACTTCTCTGAGACCATGATGGATGACTGGGCTGCTGACGATAAGAACCTGTTGGGCTGGCGTGCAGCCACCGCTGAAACCGCGTTTGAAAAGTCCACCAATACCGATCAGACCATTGCCGAGCAGGAATTTTACGACAACGGTATTTTAATGGTCGCTATGGTTAAAGCCGGTGTTGAGTTAGCGTTTGAAACCATGGTTGATGCGGGCATTAAAGAAGAGTCTGCTTATTATGAGTCTCTGCATGAAACGCCACTGATTGCTAACACCATTGCTCGCAAGAAGTTGTACGAAATGAACGTGGTTATTTCTGATACAGCTGAGTACGGCTGTTACTTGTTTGATCATGCTTGTAAGCCGTTACTGGCAGACTTTATGCAGAAGATTAGTACCGATGTTATTGGTAAAGGTCTGGACCTTAAAGATAACGGTGTCGACAATCAGGAATTGGTGGCTATTAATGCCGAGATTCGCAACCATCCGGTTGAAGTAATTGGCACTCAGCTTCGCGGTTATATGACGGCGATGCAGAAAATTGTTTAAGCCATAACACGAAACAAAAAAGGCCAGTCAATGACTGGCCTTTTTTATGCTCGCAATGCTAGCGTTAAGTATGAACCCAGCGATTAGCGGTAATAAATGTACTGAAGTCATTAAATTTGACGCCGTTTTTCACCATCACTTTATGCGCAACGCTGGATACCATCTGGCGAATATAAAACGGCTGCCCCACCACAAAATGATGAATGGCATGGGTGCTGCCAAAGTTAAAGCAAAACAAATGCAGCGGCGCAAAGAACCAGGGCTTAAGAATTTGTGTCTGCTGGATTAAATTATCAACACCACCGTAATAATGCATGGCTGAAGTCACAAAGTTTAGCGAGCCTGAGCGAATAAAGTTGGGCGCGATGACTGCCACAACCAGAAAGTTAACTAGATCCATACCTTGAAGTAACCAGGCAGGATAAGCAATCTCTGCGCCCCAGAAATAATCAAAACCATGAAAGCCAAGAAAAATATAGAAAATTGCAAAATATAGCACTGCAAAGGGGAAGGCTGCAGACAGTACTTCACGGACCGAGAAATGATCAATATCTTTTTTCAACACATGGCGGCGCGCCAACATCCCTAATAAACCATCAAACATCACCAGAAAACGCATAAAACCATAAGCAATACCATTGCCGACCAAACGCTCTTCCATATCTTTTTCCGTACCTGAGACTTTGTGATGCAGAAAATGCATATTGCGGCGATACCATGGGCTGACTGTGTTGGGTCGCATCACCCAAACCACTAGCATCATTAAGTTATGCATAAATTTATTTTTTCGGAAATACTGACGATGAATCAGGTCATGCTCTAACTCATGAGATAAAGAGGCAAATATAGCTGCCGACACAATACACAACCAGGCAGGAATAGCATCGATATAATACAAATAGCCACCACCAACCATGCCGCTCAACGACAACAGCATAATGGCAAATCCAATCCAATCCTGATATTGCAGGATGCTGTATTTTTCTCGCAAGCGCTGCTCTTCAGCCTTAATCGTAGTGACGATATCAGCAATACGCTGCTCTACTGAAAGAGCCACTGAAGGGTCGGGAAACTTCATATAATGACTGATTCCAAGGTTATGGGTTATTTAAACGCCGAGTATTAATTGGGCGTGTGCAATCCAAGTCTTTATATACTTAGGACTTTTTCACCTCTGGCGATACCCGATACACCACTGCGAACCACTTCCATAATAGCCGTATCATCGATCGACTCTAAAAAGGCATCGAGCTTATCCGATGTACCAGCAATTTGAATGGTATAAACCGCAGGGCCTACATCCACAATCTGACCACGGAAAATATCCGTACAGCGTTTAATTTCAGCGCGTTGAGCGCCGGTGGCTCTGGTTTTCACCATCATCAATTCGCGCTCTATATGGGCACCTTCTGTCAGATCCACCAGTTTAACCACATCAATCAAACGGTTTAAGTGCTTGGTGATCTGCTCAATGGTCTGGTCATCACCTAAGGTAGTTAGTGTTAAGCGTGACAGGGTGGCATCTTCTGTCGGCGCCACATTCAAGCTCTCAATATTGTAACCACGCTGTGAAAATAAACCAACAACACGGCTTAGAGCGCCCGGTTCGTTTTCTAATAATACTGAAATAATATGTCGCATTATGTTCTCTCCGTTTTGCTCAAAAACATATCTCGCATAGAGCCGTTGGGGGCAATTTGCATTGGGTAGACATGCTCGTGACGATCAACGTAGACATCCAAAAATACTAATCGATCTTTTAATTTAAAGGCTTCATCCATGGCATCATCAAGGTCTTCAAACTTTTCAACACGAATACCGACATGACCGTAAGCCTCCATCAATTTTACAAAATCTGGCAACGATTCTTCGTAATCACTTGACGAATAGCGACCGGCATATTGCATATCTTGCCACTGCTTAACCATCCCTAAATAACCATTATTCAGGTTGACAATTTTAACGGGCGCACCATATTGCGAACAGGTTGATAGCTCCTGAATATTCATTTGAATAGAGCCCTCACCCGTAACACAGGCAACATCAGCGTCAGGGAAAGCCATCTTAACGCCCATAGCGGCAGGCAGACCAAAGCCCATAGTGCCCAGCCCACCAGAGTTAATCCAACGGCGAGGCTTATCAAATTTATAAAACTGTGCCGCAAACATTTGATGCTGACCTACGTCCGAGGTGATATAGGCATCGCCGTTCGTTGCACGATATAAGGATTCAATCACCTGCTGTGGCTTAATCAAGCCACTATCTGTTTCGTAACGCGGTGCTGTCCATAAGCCATGGGCATCACGCCATTCATTGATCTGTTTCCACCAGCTGTCGAGCGCATTGGTATCCGGCAGCGAGTTATCGGCGGCGCGCATATCACGCACCTGCGCCAACATATCTTTTAGTACTACATCAACAGGACCGACAATAGGAATATCAGCGGTTACCGTTTTAGAGATAGACGCGGGATCAATATCAACATGAATAATTTTTGCCGTTGGGCAAAACTTACTGATAGTGTTAGTAACACGATCATCAAAACGCGCGCCCACGGCTAAAATAACATCACTGTGGTGCATAGCATTGTTGGCTTCAACAAAGCCGTGCATGCCCAACATACCGAGAAACTGCTTATCGGTAGCAGGATAAGCGCCCAAGCCCATCAGCGTATTGGTGACAGGATAATTAAGCTCACGGGCCAATTCGGTTAATAGCTCACTACCATTGCCTTGAACCACACCACCACCGGTATAGATAACGGGGCGCTTGGCACTTAACAATAGCTGCATCGCTTTTTTAATTTGACCAGCATGCCCGCGAGTCGCTGGCGTATACGAACGCAGCTGCATTTTTTCCGGATAAACGTAGGGATATTTATCCGTAGGATTAGTAATGTCCTTGGGGATATCAATAACCACAGGACCAGGTCGACCACTGGCGGCCAAGTAGAAGGCCTTTTTAATGGTTTCTGGAATGGTTTTGGCGTCCTTAATCAGGTAGCTATGCTTAACGATAGGACGGGAGATGCCGACCATATCGGTCTCCTGAAAGGCATCACCACCAATCAAGTGACTTTGCACCTGACCGGAAATAACAACCATAGGAATGGAGTCCATATAGGCAGTAGCAATACCGGTAATGGCATTGGTAGCACCGGGACCGGAAGTCACCAACACAACGCCGGGCTTACCGGTAGCACGGGCATAGGCATCGGCAGCGTGGGTAGCCGCCTGTTCATGCCGCACGAGAACATGGGGAACTTTGCTCGACTTAAACAGAGCATCATATATATGTAAAACCGAACCACCAGGGTAGCCGAAGATAAATTCAACACCTTCGTCTTCCAGTGAGCGAACAACCATTTCGCCGCCAGATAACATTTCCACGGAGCTATACCTCTAATAAACAGAGTCGCAAAACTGCGATTCTGGATCAGTGTCAAAAAACTATGAGATAAAGTAAGTCCGAAGCTGAATGCTTACTGGAATATACAAACCTCACAACCAAAGTCAGTGTCTCCCAAGCTGGGACACCACTAAACCGATAAGAGCGAAAGTGCCCATATGACAATGACAAAAGGTCTTGTCAGGCACTGTCACAACACAGGTCGTGTGTCTGCAGAGTGAAGGGAGCGTCCCACAGTCAATACCGGTAAGTAGAGACTCGACGCTAATATCAGCTACCGGTAAGTAACAGATATCGGCCATCAACATTAAGGCCTAATTTTGAATGAAGATTGAACAATGTCAACTATTTGTCAGCGAACACTGCAATTTATCGCTAAAAATCATCGATTTTCGGCCAAAATCGGCAATATTTACCTTTTGAGACCGGTTTTCTTTGCCAAAAAGCCGAAAACACCTAGTGGCTATGAAATTCTAGATGCTCTTGGTTAGCACTCAACTCGGCCCGAATCACATCCCCCGGCATAAACTTACCCTGCAAAATATCTTCAGCCAGTGGGTTCTCGACATATTGCTGAATAGCGCGCCTCAAAGGACGAGCCCCGTAAACAGGGTCAAAGCCCACATGGGTCAGCTTATCCATCACATCATCACTTAATTCAATATTCAGCTCACGTTCCGACAGGCGTGTGCGAAGTAAATCAATTTGAATGTTGGCAATACCGCGGATCTGCGCTTTGCTCAGAGGATGAAATACCACGGCCTCATCAATACGGTTAATAAATTCAGGCCGGAAGTGACCACCGACAACATTCATCACAGACTCTTTCATCGCCTCGTAATTTTCTTCGTTGGCCAATGTTTGAATGAAATCAGAACCCAGATTAGAGGTCATAACGATAACGGTATTGCTAAAATCCACCGTACGGCCCTGACCATCAGTGAGACGACCATCTTCTAAAACTTGCAACAGGATATTAAACACATCCGGATGAGCCTTCTCAACTTCGTCCAGCAGAAGTAGGGAGTATGGGCGACGGCGTACCGCCTCTGTCAGGTAACCACCCTCTTCATAGCCGACATAACCGGGCGGTGCGCCGATTAAACGGGCGACTGCATGCTTTTCCATAAATTCGGACATATCAATACGCACCATCGCATCTTCGCTATCAAATAAAAAGGTGGCTAGTGATTTACATAATTCCGTTTTACCGACACCCGTTGGCCCCAAGAATAAAAAGGAACCATTTGGGCGATTTGGATCAGACAAACCTGCCCGTGAGCGTCTTACCGCATTGGCAACAGCGGTCACTGCTTCGTCTTGGCCGATAACTTTGTTACGCAGCGACGCCTCCATTTGCAGAAGCTTGTCTCGCTCGCCTTCTAACATTTTAGCAACAGGAATACCGGTCCAGCGCGATACAACTTCGGCCACTTCCTCATCGGTCACTTTGTTACGCAACAAGGTCATTTCGATCACTTCTGTTTGGCCAGCTATCGCTAGGCTTTTTTCTAGCTCAGGAATAACCCCATACTGTAATTCAGACATACGGGTTAAATCGCCAGAGCGACGAGCGGACTCCAAATCCAGACGCGCCTGCTCCAAATCACTTTTAATTTTTTGCGAGCCATGCAAGGCGGCTTTTTCTGCCTTCCAGATGTCTTCTAAATCTGCCAATTCGCGCTCGGCCTTTTCGATATCTTTGGCTAGCAGATCCAACTGTTTTTTAGCGGCAGTATCGGTATCTTTTTTCACCGCTTCACGCTGAATTTTTAATTGAATCAAACGGCGTTCTAAACGATCCATATCTTCTGGCTTGGAATCTATTTCCATCCGGATACGACTACCCGCTTCATCGATTAAGTCAATGGCTTTATCCGGAAGCTGGCGATCAGTGATATAACGCTGTGACAGTTTGGCGGCGGCAATGATTGCAGAGTCAGTGATATCGACGCCATGGTGAACTTCATAGCGCTCCTTTAAACCACGCAAAATGGCAATAGTGTCTTCTTCGTTAGGCTCTTCAACCATCACTTTTTGAAAGCGACGCTCCAGCGCTGCATCTTTTTCAAGATACTGCCGATATTCATCTAGCGTAGTAGCACCGACGCAGTGTAATTCTCCGCGCGCCAAAGCGGGTTTAAGCATATTGCCGGCATCAAGCGCGCCATCTGATTTTCCGGCACCCACCATGGTGTGCAACTCATCAATAAATAAAATAATGCGCCCTTCTTGTTTGGATAACTCATTGAGCACAGACTTTAGCCGTTCTTCAAATTCACCACGGAATTTGGCGCCCGCTAATAGCGCGCCCAAATCCAATGATAATAAGCGCTTGTCTTTTAACCCCTCGGGGACTTCGCCATTAATAATCCGCTGCGCCAAACCTTCAACGATAGCGGTTTTACCGACCCCAGGCTCACCGATTAATACCGGATTATTTTTAGTGCGGCGTTGCAATACTTGGACGGTACGACGAATTTCATCGTCACGACCAATCACCGGATCAAGCTTACCCGCTTCGGCACGAGCCGTAAGGTCGATAGTGTATTTATCCAATGCCTGACGATTCTCTTCAGCAGAGGGGTCATTAATCGCCTCACCACCGCGAATACTTTCAATAGCCTTGATAAATGATGCTTGATTAACACCGGCATCAATCAACAATTGGCTAACTGAACTATTAGCCTCCAGCATCGCCTGTACCACGACTTCTGAGGAAAGATAGGCATCATTATTTTTTTGTGACAATTTATCGGCAAGGTTGAGTACGCGGCCCAAATCATTAGACAACTGAATATCACCGGCACTGCCAGTGACCGTAGGTAGGGCTGCTATATGCT
Organism: uncultured Oceanicoccus sp.; assembly: GCF_963968385.1. Classification (NCBI taxonomy): domain Bacteria; kingdom Pseudomonadati; phylum Pseudomonadota; class Gammaproteobacteria; order Cellvibrionales; family Spongiibacteraceae; genus Oceanicoccus; species uncultured Oceanicoccus sp. The sequence continues at coordinate 33,223 of NZ_CAXAHB010000003.1, read as the reverse complement.
GGTTAACTGCTTCGCGCAAGCGCGGGATATTAGCGCCTGCCTGCGAAAGCAAGGGCCTTACTGAACCATTTTTCTGTTCAACCAAGGCGGATAATAAATGCAGCGGGTCAATGGCATTATTATCTTTACCCAACGCCAGTGATTGAGCGTCAGATAATGCCAGCTGTAGTTGATTAGTCAGGCGGTCCATACGCATTATTTATTACCTATAATTATTTAATACCTGTTTAGTTTCCAGCGTTAAGGTTAAACATACTGACTTAGTAAGGCCGATTTTACATAATTCAAGTTGGACGTTTATAAATGAGTGTTGCCATACGGCCAGTTTGACCATCGCGGCGATAGGAATAAAAACGCTGGCTATCTTCAAAACAGCAAAGGTTGCCGCCATAGATATTGGCAATACCCAAGGCATTGAGTCGAATACGAGCCAGTTGATACAGGTCAGCGAAGTAATGACCTTCGTGCTGTCTATTAGGCTGAAAGGCCCGATAAACTTTGTCTTGGTCTTTCGTCTCAAAGGCTGCTAAAAACTGCTGCAGCACTTCTTCACCCACCTCAAAATTAGCCTGGCTTATGGCCGGACCCAACCACACCATCAGCTCGTTTCCCGCTGCGCTAAATGCCGCAACGGTATTATCAATAACACCACCGGCCAAACCACGCCAACCGGCATGAGCTGCAGCCACTTGATAACCATATTTATCGCAGACAAGCAGCGGTAGACAATCGGCGGTCATCACTGCACAGGCTAAAGCTGGTTCTGCCGTCATGCTGGCATCAGCATCAGGACAGATTTCTGCGCCGGCCGTGACCACCTTTGCGCTGTGAATTTGGTTTAGCCATTGGATTTTTTGTAAACCTTCACAATGGTTTAATAAGGTTTGCCGATTAGCTTCAACGCTTACTGCCTTATCATCGACATGGCTAGCCACATTAAAACGATTAAAAGGAGCCGAGCTAACACCGCCAATACGGGTTGTAGTTAACGCAACAATATTGTCCGGTGCGGGCCAATCCGGTGTAATCAGCTGTAGCCCTGACATTAGCTATCTTCCCGTTCCAACAGAGCCAACAGCTCAACGATATCGTCAGCCAAAGGAACTTCCCAACTAATCTCTTCTTCAGTCGAAGGATGAATCAAGGATAGGCGACGAGCATGCAGTGCCTGCCGGCCAAAGTTCCTAAGACCCTGAATTAATGCTTCACTAGCCGCCTTGGGAAGACGGGGACGACCGGCATAGAGCGGATCGCCAACTAAGGGATGTTTGATATGCGCCATATGTACGCGGATTTGATGGGTACGGCCAGTCTCTAGCATACAGCGCAGATGGCAGTGATTAGCAAAGCGTTTCAACAAACGGTAATGGGTAATAGCCTCTTTACCTCCTAAAGTTACTACCGCCATTTTTACTCGCTGTTTGGCATGGCGGCCAATATCAGCTTCTACTTTACCGCCACCGGTCATACTGCCAAATACTACCGCCTCATATTCCCGACTAACCGTCCGATCCTGCAGTTGATTGACCAAGTGGTTTTGCGCGGCCAAGGTTTTCGCCACCACCATCAAACCACTGGTATCTTTATCCAGACGGTGAACAATACCGGCTCTGGGTACACTGGCAAGATCCGGATCATGCGCCAGCAAGGCGTTAAGCAAGGTACCGCTAGCATGACCTGCAGCAGGATGAACAACCAGACCCGCTGGCTTATTAATCACTAGCAGGGCTTGATCTTCATAGACGATATCCAGCGCAATATCCTCAGCCTGCCAACGGTCTTCGTCTGCCGCGACTGCCTTTAGCTGTAAGATGTCACCGGCAATAAGCTTTTCACGCGTTTTTTTTGCCTGACCATTAACAGTCAGCTCGCCGCTTTTAATCCAGATTTGCAGCCGTGCACGGGAATAATCTGGAAATAGCTGGGCAGCGATCTGGTCAAAGCGGCTACCGCTAAGCTCATCAGGTACCTCGGCGATTAGTTCTATTGTCTCTGCCATTGAATTTCCCATCAGGATGACTTTATGCCTACCGGCGGCTGTGGTTAAATGGAGCTCGCAGATAAGGGGATTTTATGGGCACTGATTACCCATAATCCGGTCTAATTTGGCCCTATTGTATATGAATGCTTGGAAACCGTTGAATGAACATACTTGTAAAACCACATTTTCTTTTTAAATTACTGCTTATTGGTGTTTTTTTGAGCCTTATCGCCTGCTCCTCTGACGATCAATTGCCACAAAACCCGACTGAAAAACAACTCTATGAGCAAGCGCAGCAGAATCTTAAAGATGAGAGCTTTCAATTGGCGGTTAAAAACCTTCAGTTGTTAGAAACTCGCTACCCCTTTGGCCCTTATGCTGAACAAGCACAACTTGAAATTATTTACGCCCATTACCGCAATTTTGAAGCGGAAGCTGCCGTTGCTGCGGCCGATCGTTTTATCCGCTTGCACCCTCAGCATCCCAATGTGGACTACGCTTATTATATTAAGGGCTTGGCCAACTATGCCGAGGGCGAAGGCTTTTTAGATCGCTTTTTACCCACCGATATGACTATGCGTGACCCCGGCCCTGCATTACAGTCGTTTGAGGATTTCGGCCAGCTACTCTACCGCTACCCTGATAGCAACTATGCCGCCGATGCCAAAGCCCGCATGGTCTATCTGCGTGCCCGTCTGGCACGCTATGAAATTAATGTCGCCAACTATTACTTTAAACGCGGAGCTTATCTGGCCGCGGCTAACCGTGGTCGTTATGTGGTTGAAAATTTTCCTCAGACACCGGCAAACGCTGATGCCTTGGCAGTGATGGTTCAGGCCTATCAACTATTAGGCATGAATGACTTGGCTGATGATTCACTGGCGGTACTGAAAAAAAACTTCCCTGACCATCCTTCGATTGATAAAAACGGGCAATTTATTGATAAGTTTACCGTTGCTGCCCATGAACGCTCTTTTATCAACAAAGTATCTTTTGGTTTATTTGATCAAAGCCAACCGCCTAAATTTGATAACCGAGCTGAATATCTGATTCGCTAATCACTGTTTAAAAGCACTATTGGACTGAAATTTAACCATGAACAGAACTACCATACTTCAGGAAATGCGGGTTTTACCTGATATAGATGTCGACTTTGAAATTAGCCGCCGGGTAGACTTTATTAAAAACACTTTACTCACTAGTGGCGTTAAAAATCTGGTGTTGGGTATCAGCGGCGGTATAGATTCCGCGACCACTGGTCGACTGGCGCAACTTGCAGTCAACCAACTTAATCAACAAGCCGGTGATAATAACTATCAATTTATTGCGGTAAGACTACCCTACGATGTGCAACAGGACGAAGCCGATGCGCAAACATCGATTCAATTTATTCAACCCTCACGCCATATTACGGTGAATGTAAAACCCGGCGCGGATGCTATTCACGATGAAGTGCTTAGCGCATTAATCGCCGACAATACCAGCCCTTCTGATACCCGTAGCGATTTTTCCAAAGGTAATGTTAAAGCCCGAACGCGTATGGTCGTGCAATATGATATCGCTGGTTTACTGGGCGCCTTAGTTTTAGGTACCGATCATTCTGCAGAGAACATTACCGGCTTCTTTACCAAATGGGGTGATGGCGCCTGTGATCTGGCTCCGCTATTTGGACTCAGTAAACGTCAAGTGAGACAAATAGCCAAACATATGGGGGCACCACAGGGATTGGTCGATAAAACCCCAACCGCTGATCTGGAATCGCTATCGCCACAAAAAGCTGACGAAAAGGTTTTGGGCGTGACATACGATCAACTGGATGATTACCTCGAGGGCAAACCGGTTAGTGATGATATTGCCGCACATATCGAAGGTATTTACGCCAAAACCCAACATAAACGTTTACCCATCCCTACCATTTATGATTAACGTGACATCATTGAGGCAATAGCCTGCACTTATACTCAAGGACGAGATCAGTAGCACTGACGGCAATATATGAACTTAGTAACCAAGGATGGCCAGCTTAATCAGCAAATCAATTTTGCCGTATTAACGGTATATCCGGTTTACCGCCCACCATCTGACCTGGTTTTATTAACAATCTTTCTGCTGTCCAGCGAATTATTTCTAACAGGAAAAATAAAACCCGCATCATTAAATTCACAACTCGCTTCCAGACTTTTAAGACGCAACACTCCGTCCCTGAAAGGATAATTTTGAACAATGGCTACAGTTGCAACGATAGAATGTAATAAACAGACCCAACTGTTAGGCGACTCCTCCACTATTGCCGCTTTACGCAAGCAAATCATCAAGCTCTCACATAGCCAAGCGCCTGTTTATATCAGCGGAGAATCCGGTAGCGGCAAAGAGGTGGTTGCCCGACTGATTCATAGCAACGGGCCAAGAAGCAACAATAATTTTGTGGCTGTTAACTGTGGCGCCATTCCTTTGGAACTGATGGAAAGTGAGTTCTTTGGCCATATTAAGGGTAGCTTTACTGGCGCCGTAAACAATAAACAAGGTTTATTCGAAGCAGCCCATGGCGGCACCCTGTTTTTAGATGAAGTGGCGGATTTACCACTGGCCATGCAGGTAAAATTATTACGCGCGATTCAGGAAAAGGTTATTCGCAAGGTGGGCTCCAATAAAGAACAGTCTATCGATGTACGTATTCTAAGCGCCACTCATAAAAATCTTTACCAAGAGGTTAATCATCAACGTTTTCGAAACGATCTGTTTTACCGCATTAATGTGATTGAATTACAAGTGCCATCGCTGCGCGAACGTAAAGAAGATATTGCACTACTGGCAGATTTCTTTCTCGAAAAACTATCTAAACAGTGGCAACTGGAAAAACCTATGCTCTCAGTGCAAGCGCTTGCCGCCCTCAACAGCTACCCGTTCCCCGGCAATGTTAGAGAGTTGGAAAACAAATTGGAAAGAGCTTTTACCCTCTGCGAAGGTAATAAGATTGATGTAGAAGATTTGCAACTGCCTGTAGTTAGTCCGGCTATTGCATCATTGGCTAACGTAACATCTGCCACACTTTTAACAGATGGCCCGCCTGGGGATCTAGATGGTTATCTTGCGGCGATTGAAAAAGACGCCTTAGTGATGGCATTAGAAAAAACCCGCTGGAATAAAACAGGCGCCGCTGAATTGTTGGGTATTTCTTTTCGGCAAATACGCTATCGAATCAAAAAACTAGGCCTAAGGAACAAAACGTAACTCTTTGGGCAAGGAGAAAGTGATATTCTCTTTTGCACCCTGCATTTCCTCGGGCGGCTGGGCACCGTATTGACAGAGCCCCTCAATCACCTGCCTGACCAGTACTTCTGGCGCAGAGGCACCTGCAGTAATACCGACGGTCTTTTTTTCCTGCAGCCATTTAGGATCAATATCCTCGGCGGTATCGATCAAATAAGACTCGGTTCCCATGCGCTCAGCCAACTCTCGCAAACGATTGGAATTGGAACTATTGGGCGAACCCACCACCAATAATAAATCACAGTTTTGCGCCAATTGTTTTACCGCATCCTGCCGGTTCTGGGTGGCATAGCAAATATCATCCTTGCGCGGACCGCTGATATGGGGGAATCTGGCCCTCAGGGCATTAATCACTTGAGCAGTATCATCGACCGATAAGGTAGTTTGGGTAACATAAGACAAGGTTTCAGGATGGTTAACCGCTAACGTATTCACCTGATCGACGTCCTCAACCAAATAAATGTCTCCACCTTGACTATGATCATACTGTCCCATGGTACCCTCAACCTCGGGATGACCTTTATGACCAATTAACACACACTCCTGACCTTCCTGCGAAAATTTCGTCACCTCCATATGCACCTTGGTGACCAATGGGCAGGTAGCATCAAAGACTTTTAAACCGCGCTTTTTGGCCTCATCCTGCACCGCCAAAGACACACCATGAGCACTGAAAATAACAATGGTATCGTCGGGCACTTCGTCTAACTCTTCAACAAAGACAGCGCCACGAGCGCGTAAATCATCTACCACAAATTTATTATGCACCACTTCATGGCGCACATAGATAGGGGCACCAAAGACTTCCAGAGCACGATTGACAATTTCAATCGCCCGATCAACACCCGCACAAAAACCTCTGGGATTGGCTAGTTTAATTTGGATTGCACTCATCAATGACTATTCTCTCAACAACGATCTAACTGTCAGCGTTGATTTGTACGTCAATAATATCAACATCAAACTGAATATCCTTACCCGCCAAGGGATGATTAAAGTCTACAGTAACCGTATCGCCTTCAATCGACTTTATCACCCCGGGCAGTTCAGATTGGCTAGCATCGGCAAAGGAGATCACCAGACCTTCAGCCAGCACCAAGTCAGCTGAAAAATCCGTGCGTGCAAAACGTTGCACATTACTGGGATTGGGTTGACCAAAACCCTCTTCGGGCAAAACTGTATAACTACCCTGTTGACCTTTTTTCATACCATGAATTTTTTTTTCAAAGCCCTCTAGCAAATTGCCATCACCAATCACAAAAGTGGCAGCTTCTCTGTCAAAGGTAGAGTCAATGACCGATCCGTCATCCAATTTTAGGGAGAAATGCAAAGTGACTTTTGAATTGGTACCAATAGAGATATCGCTCATAATTTTTATACTGTATCTATTATTTCTGAAAGGGTTAAGCGGCTTTATCGCCAGAGCCTGTATCATTTTTATGATGCTCGGGGTTAAAAACGATATCAAGGATCATCAAGCCTGCACCGATACTAATAGCCATATCCGCAACATTAAAGGTCGGAAAATACCAGGTCTGATAATGAATAGAAATAAAATCCACCACATAACCCAACACTATTCGATCCCACAAATTACCGATAGCTCCACCCAGAATACAGGACAGACTGGCAATCATTAATGTTTGACTGGAGCGCAAACGAACTAACCAAACAACTAAAACAAGACTAACAACCGCCGACACGATGGTAAAAAACCAACGCTGCCAACCACCGGCATCGGCCAGAAAACTAAACGCCGCGCCAGTATTATGCTGTAGAGTCAAATCAAAAACCGGCAATATTTCAACCGGTAGGCCGTAGCTAAGCTCAGCGCTAGCCATATATTTAGTCCACTGATCAACGGCAATAATCATAACCGCGGCCAATAAACCAAGACTGTTAGAACGATTTAAACGCATACTATTCTAAGCAAACCGACGCTGTTCGCCAGCACCTTCAACATTATCGATACAGCGCCCACAGAGCTCTTTATGCTCAGCATGGGCACCAACATCTTCACGATGATGCCAGCAACGAGCACATTTGGCATGGGCACTTTGTGCCACTGCAATTTCCAAACCTTCAACTTCCGTTGCTACCGCGGAGGACGATGCTGCCAATGGCTTAATTTCGGCTGTTGAGGTAATCAAAGCAAAACGCAGTTCCGTGTCCAATTTTTCTAACTGGGCAGCCAAGTCGTTGCTGCAGTAAAGAGTGACTTCTGCCTCGAGACTACCACCAATCACCCCCTCGCCTCGCTTTGCTTCCAGCTCTTTATTGACCGCAGTTTTAACCGCCATCACTTTTTGCCAATAAGCGTCACCGAATTCCTCGTCATCACTTAGCGTGGTTAAGCCGTCATACCACTGGGCCAGAAAGACCGACTCTTCTTTTTCACCGGGAATATATTGCCATAATTCATCAGCAGTAAAACTGGTGATCGGGGCAATCCAACGCACCATGGCACGAATAATATGATACAGCGCCGTCTGCGCAGAGCGGCGAGGCAAACTATCTTCTTTCGTGGTGTATTGGCGATCTTTAATAATATCCAGATAAAAGCCACCCAACTCAAGCACACAAAAATTATGCAGCTTTTGATAGATCAAATGAAATTGATAGGATTCAAAAGCTTCAATAATTTCTTGTTGCAAACGGGCTGCAGCATCAACGGCCCAGCGATCCAGCGCCAGCATATTGTCGTTGGCCACCAAGTGCTCAGCGGGTTCAAAGCCATGCATATTGGACAATAAGAAACGAGCGGTATTACGAATTCGACGATAGGAATCTGCCGTGCGTTTAAAGTTCTCGTCACTAACGGTCATTTCATTGCGGTAATCGGTGGCGGCAACCCACAAACGTAAAATATCCGCACCCATGGTGTTCATTACCGTTTGTGGCGCGATGGTATTGCCAATTGACTTGGACATTTTTCGCCCTTCAGTATCGACGGTAAAGCCATGGGTTAATACTTGTTTATACGGCGCACGACCATTCACTGCCACAGAAGTTAATAACGATGACTGGAACCAACCGCGGTGCTGATCGGAACCTTCCATATATAAATCAGCCGGTGAACATAAGCCATCGCGACGATCCAGTACGGAAGCATGAGTAACGCCAGAATCAAACCATACATCCAGTGTGTCAGTGACTTTTTCGTAGTTATCCGCATCATCACCGAGCAATTCTGCAGCATCCATATCAAACCAAGCATCAATACCTTTTTGCTCAACACGAACAGCCACTTCTTCAACCAAACGCTGGGTTTCAGGGTGTAGCTCTGCGGTTTCTTTGTGGATAAACAGCGTGATGGGAACACCCCAAGTGCGCTGTCTGGAAACACACCAATCAGGTCGATCGTTGATCATAGCGTCAATACGCGCTTTACCCCACCCCGGCATCCACTCGGTTTTTTCTACCTCAGCTAAGGCTTGATTTAATAGACCGTTTTGATCCATGGAGATAAACCACTGCGGTGTTGCCCTGAAAATAATTGGTGTCTTATGACGCCAGCAATGTGGATAGCTATGCTCAAAATCTTCATGATGCAATAAAGCACCACGCTGCTGCAGGGTTTCAACAATGGCGCCATTAGCCTTAAGCACATGCTGCCCGGCAAAGAGTTCGGTATCCGGTAAATAAACACCATTTGAACCCACGGGGTTATACACATCCAAGCCATATGCCTGACCTACATTAAAGTCATCCACACCATGACCGGGAGCTGTATGGACTGCACCGGTACCGGCTTCAGTGGTAACGTGGTCAGCTAGGATAATCGGAGACTGACGATCATAAAACGGATGTTGTAGTGGTTGGTGCTCTAACACTGCGCCTTTGCAACGACCTACGATAGCAAAAGATTCAATACCAATCCGCGCCATCACACGCTGATGAAGGTCTTCAGCGAGTAAAATGTTTTTCTGCTGACCCTGCTGACTAAACGCTACTAACACATAGTCAAAATCAGGGTGAAGACTAACTGCCAAGTTGGCTGGTAGCGTCCACGGCGTTGTGGTCCAGATCGCAACAGCCACACTGCCTTCGATATCATCACTGGCTCCACAGGCCGCCAGCACTTCACTACGATTAACCACATCAAAAGTAACATCAATCGCTACCGAGACCTTATCTTTGTATTCAACCTCTGCTTCTGCCAAAGCAGAGCCACAGTCCATACACCAATGCACCGGCTTAAAGCCTTTTTGCAGATGACCGTTTTCAGCAATTTTACCGAGGGTGCGAATAATGTCGGCTTCGTTTTGGAAGTTCATAGTCAGATATGGGTTTTCCCAATCGCCTAATACACCAAGACGAATAAAGTCTTTCTTCTGACCATTGACCTGCTTTTGTGCGTATTCACGGCATTTGGTTCGAAACACTGAAGGCTCAACTTTAACGCCAGCCTTGCCTACTTTTTTCTCAACATTAAGCTCAATCGGTAGACCGTGACAATCCCAGCCCGGCACATATGGCGCATCAAACCCATTCATAGTTTTGGATTTTATAATCATATCTTTAATGATTTTATTAACCGCGTGACCAATATGAATATCGCCATTGGCATATGGAGGACCATCATGCAGAATAAATTGCGGCCGACCACTGCTGGCCTGGCGAATTTTTTCGTATAAACCCTCTTCCTGCCAACGCTTTAACATTTGTGGCTCGCGCTGGGCAAGGTTCGCTTTCATTGGGAAGGCGGTCTTGGGAAGGTTCAGGGTGCTTTTATAATCACTCATACCGGTTTAATCTACCTAACTACGTATCTTGTTTATGTCTCTTGTTTATGTCTAAACCGGCGCCGATAAATACTGGCGACCGATCTTGATATCTTTGTGGATTTGTTGCTTTAATTGATCAACGGCATCAAACTTTTTTTCATCCCGAATTTTTTTACGAAAAATCACTTTGATTTTTTTGCCATAAATATCTTTATCAAAATCCAGTATATGCACTTCCAAAATCGCTTTTAAACTATCATCAACCGTGGGCCTTGAACCGACATTGGCAACACCGAACAGGGTTTGCTGGTCTATTTCAACCTCCACCGCATACACGCCGGACATTGGCGCACGCAACCGGCAAAGATCAATATTCGCAGTCGGTGCATCTAATTGCCGACCTAGTTGCTGCCCCATAATCACTCGACCGGCAATGCTATAGGGCTGACCCAATAATATTTCAGCTAATTCAAAATCGCTTTGTTCAAGCGCCATACGGATGCGGGTACTACTCACCCGGTCATCTTTAATTTTTAATGTAGAAGTCGCTACCACATCAAAACCATGAACACAGCCTTGTGATTTCAGTAAGTCAAAATCACCATCGCGATTACGACCAAAACGCAAATCATCACCGACGATGATATAACGCGCACCCAAACCCTCTACAAAGACCTTATGGATAAACTCTTTAGCACCCATCTCCTTAAAGCTTGCTGTAAATCGAATGCGTAATACTCGATCAATTCCCAGCGCTTTAAAAGCCTGAAACTTTTCTCTAAAACTCATCAGGCGAGCCGGCGCCTGCAAAGGGGCGAAATATTCTCTGGGTAATGGCTCAAATACAACGACGGTCGTTGGCAAATCAAGCTCTCTACCCTTGGCAATCAGCTGCTGCAATACCGCTTGATGGCCATGATGGACACCATCAAAAGCACCAATGGTAGTGACACACCCTTGATGTTTGGGACGCAGATTATGCAGGCCGCGAATAAGCTCCATGGAGTAATATCTTTCAATAGTGCTAAGTAGTGCTGCTAAGTAGTGTTAAGGGGGCTGTAAGGCCCAAAATAGCGCGTGATTATAGCTTAGACAGCTAGCCAAGACGAGAGCAAGATTAGCCAATTGTGCTTGCAGCGGCACGGAAATCGCGGGGTCTTGCGCCAAAAACGCCCAAGGCGACAAAATAACTGACCGCACCGGCCGCACAGAGATAGAAAATATTTAATACCCGCTGCCACCACAGCCAATCAATCCACAGCGACGCTTCTGGTATTAGCTGCCAAAGGACCGCCGCCATAACCACTGCCGCTGCCGTTAAACGCAGCAAGACCATGGTCATTGCGGCCATGGGTGCATAGACTTGTTGATGACGTAAACCGCGGTATAAGAGACCTGCATTCAGGCAAGCCGAGAGTGAAGTGGCCAGCGCCAAGCCTATATGCCCCAACTGCCAGAAGTGATGTAGCGGCAGCACCAAAGCGATATTCATCACCATATTGGCCGCCATGGCGATAATGCCGATTTTTACTGGGGTTTTGGTATCTTGGCGAGAGAAGTAACCCGGCGCCAATACCTTGATTAACATAAAAGCTATTAAACCTATCGCGTAGGCCTGCAAGCTATAGGAAGCCATGGTGACATCGCTTACGGTAAATTGCCCGTACTGGAATAAGGTCATTAAAATCGGTTCGGCCAATATCATTAAGGCTACTGCTGCGGGGATAGCGATCAATAGCACCATACGGATCGCCCAGTCCAATGTGGCTCGAAACGCTTCTATCGAGGTATTGGCTTGCTGTCGCGATAAACTCGGCAAAATAACCGTGCTAATAGCAATAGCAAAAACACCGAGCGGCAGTTCCACCAGACGGTCAGAATAATACAGCCACGACACACTGCCCGCAGGTAAAAATGACGCCAGCACCACATCCAGCAATAGATTAATCTGGCTGACTGACACCCCAAAAATAGCGGGCCCCATTAACACCAGAATCCTTCGCACCCCTTCATCCTGCCAATCCCAAGCAGGTTTTGGCGTTAGGCGCAGGCCATGTATAAAGGGTAGCTGGAAAGTTAGCTGCAAAATACCTGCTGCCAGCACACCCCAGGCTAAAGCAAAAGCGGGCTCATCAAAATAAGGGGCGGCCACAATCGCAGCGGTAATCAGTGCAATATTTAATAACACCGGCGTAAAAGCTGGCACCGCAAATCGACCATAACTGTTGAGTACCGCACCACAAAAACCGGTTAGCGAAATCAGCAATAAGTACGGAAAGGTAATGCGGATCATATCGCTGGTTAACTGATAGCGAAGTGGATCTTCTGCGAGGAAAAAGCCTGGAGCGAAAACGGCGGTAATTACCGGCGCACCCACCACCGCCAAACCGGTCACAATTAATAAGCTGCCGCCCAATGCCCCGGCGACTTTATTGACCAGCAATTGCACCGCATTAAAGTCGCGCTGCTCACGATACTCTGATAACACCGGCACAAAGGCTTGCGAAAAGGCGCCTTCGGCAAACAGCTTGCGCATAAAATTAGGGATTTTAAAAGCCACAAAAAAAGCATCTGCTGCGGCAGTGGCACCAACAAAGTGAGCAATCACCACATCGCGGCATAAGCCTAAGACGCGTGACAACATCGTCATCATGCCCACCACTAAACTGGACTTTAATAAGCCGGTTTTTGGTTCGGGCTGATCAGATGTTGAGGTCGACATTAAAAACGGCTACCCGTATACCAATTAACATCGCGGGCATTTTTCTCTATCTGATTTTCTACATCCAACATCAAAGCAAATAACGCCATTCTAACCACTACACCGTTATCGGCCTGACGAAATATCGCAAGATTGGGGTTGTCGTTAAGGTCATTGTCTAATTCATTGGCGCCTTCACGAGAATCGCGCGGTAATGGGTGCATAATGACGGTATTGGGTTCGCAAAAGCGGGTATAAATAGCCTGATTCAGGCGGTAACGCCCACGGTATAAATCCGCTTCTTCCTGACTGGAAAAACGCTCTTCCTGAATCCGAGTTGAGTAGGCAATATCAACATGGGCAATGCTTTCTTCCATCGCATCGGATTCGGTCACTGAAAGACCGGCAACACGCATTTTCTCAATAATATCACCGGGCATTTTTAATTCTTGCGGCGAGATTAATGTCACGCTGACGTTTTGATACAGAGTTAATAATTTGCAGAGAGAATGAACAGTACGGCCAAACTTTAAGTCGCCAATCAGGGCGATACGCAAGCCATCCAAATCGCGATGGTGATCCTGCAGCTCTTTTTTAATGGTATATAAATCCAACAGCGCCTGACTGGGATGCTCATTAGCACCATCGCCACCATTGATGACCGGCACTCGGCTAGCGGCAGCAAATTCGGCGACTGAACCGGCCTGTGGATGACGCATAACAATGGCATCACTATAACCGCTGAGGACTCTAGCAGTGTCATAGAGTGACTCGCCCTTGGCAATCGCTGAAGACTCAAAACCGATGGTTTCACGCACCTCACCGCCCAGTAAATTAAAGGCACTACCAAAGCTAACACGAGTACGGGTACTAGGCTCAAAAAACATACTGCCCAAAATCGCTCCATCCAGTACTTTGGTCACCCGTTTGCGCTGGGCATAGGGCCTCATACGATCAGCGATATCAAAAATACGATCGATATCAATACGTTCAAACTGACCAATGGAAAGAATATGGCTGCCGGTGAATTTCAATCCTGTCTCTCCGCTTCTATTCGTTTCTATTCGTTTTTTATTGCTGTTATAGATAATTAACCAGCTTGGTCAACCGTCACAGAATCACTAACCGCATCACCAAATTGTAGGCCAGCCCATCTTGAATACAAGGCTGAACTGGCCAGTAGTTGTTGATGAGTACCGGTTTCCACCAAACGCCCGTGATCCAATACGGCAATGGTATCAACATTGACCACAGTGGCCAATCGGTGAGCTATTACTATACTGGTTCTATCTTGCATCAGATGCTCCAGCGCCTGCTGGACTTGGTATTCACTTTCCGCATCTAGCGCACTGGTGGCCTCATCTAACAATAATAGCTTGGGATCTTTTAATATGGCTCTGGCGATAGCAATACGCTGCCGTTGACCGCCGGATAATCTGACACCGGACTCACCCACAAAACTGTTATAGCCTTCCGGTAATTTTTCAATAAACTCGTCGGCATAGGCAGCTTTGGCAGCAGCGTGCACTTGGGCATCACTAGCTTCTGGACGACCATAGCGAATATTTTCTAACACAGAGTCACTAAACAGCACCGGTTGCTGCGGAACAATAGCAATACACTGGCGCAGTTCCTTAGGGTCCAACTGACAAATATCGATACCATCAAATAAAATTTTGCCGTCGGTGACATCATAAAAACGCAGAATCAAATCGACCAAAGTCGACTTACCGGCGCCGGAGCTACCCACCAATGCCAGACTGCTACCGGCAGTCAAATTAAGGGTTAATTGATCAATGGCTGGCGTTTCCGGCCTAGAAGGATAACAAAAACTGACATGATCAAAACATAACTCGCCGCGTACCTGTTCAGGCAGATGCTCTGGCTCAGCCGGTGCCTGAATCAAATTATCGGCCTGCATTAACTCCAGCAAACGTTCAGTGGCACCCGCAGCCCGCTGTAAATCACTATATACCTCACTGATTGCACCCACCGACATCGCCACCATAAAGGCATAAAAAATAAACGCCGCTAATTCACCCGCCGTAATCTTGCCTGCGATCACATCGTGACCACCGACCCACAGCATATAGCCAATGGCACCAAATACCAGTGCAATGACAATGGCTGTTAGCCATGCCCGATGCTTGATGCGACGCAAAGCCACCTCAAAGGCCGCTTCAACCTGATTGGAAAAAGTATCGCTATCGCGTTGCTGGTGATTAAAGGCTTGCACAATTTTGATATTTTTCAGTGATTCCCCGACAAAGCCGCCAAACGCGGCCACCTTATCTTGACTACTGCGGGACAGGTTTCTGACATGACGACCAAAAACAATGATCGGCATAATCACCAACGGCACACTGATTAATACAATGGCGGTTAATTTAGGATTGGTAAACAGTAGTAAGATAATACCGCCAATAAATAACAGCACATTACGCAGGGCCATGGAAACCGAAGAGCCAATAACGGTTTGCAACAGGGTGGTATCGGTGGTGATACGAGATTGGATTTCGCCACTGAGATTGGTCTCAAAAAAACCGGGGTGCAGTTCGATCACCCTGCTGTAAACGGCGCGACGCAAATCGGCGCTGACCCGTTCGCCAATCCATGACACCAAATAAAACCGCGCAAAGGTCCCCATCGACAATAACAGCACGATAAACATAAACATGATGATGGTTTGGTCCAAACCGGCGCCCGCACCTTGACCAAAACCACGGTCTATCATCATCCGCAGACCCTGCCCCATCGACAGGGTAACGCCAGCGGTAAAGGTTAAGGCAAACAGAGCCGCCACTACATACCAGCGGTAGGGCTTTAAAAAAACCAACATTGCCGATAGAACTTTGATATTGCGACTGCTGTCGCGCTGTTCAGATATATCGCCTCGCACTGAAAACCCTTATAACTATTGATATGCCATGCCAAGTTAAGCGTGGCGGTATTATCACAGCTGGCTATTATCACCGCTATAGGTGCAAGGTAAAAGGGCTGTGAGTGGTTAACCGGAGTATTTTTAACAATATTCGGCTATTTTGAGCTGGTTACCATCTGCATAACCGACTATCGATCCACAGAGTTGGCTGGCGATATTTTTTGGCTTTACCCAGCATCTGCGATTTATTGGATTGGCTGGTAGTGGATGCCCGCTAGCAAACACTTTTCTCTGCGGGGTAATTTTTTAATGACCGCCTCACGTTTACTGGCTTCACTACGATTTTGACTGGCTTCCTGAAATACTATTTTTTTTGGCTTATCGGAGCGGAAAAACTTTGCACCCTTTTTGCCTGCCGCCCCACTATGCTCAGCAAAACGGCGCTCAATATCGGTGGTAATACCGGTATACAGTCTGCCGCTTTCTGTCTCCACCATATAGACCCACCAAGACAACGGTTGTTTGGCAGTCATTGGCTATTCGCCTGGTTAATTTTTTTAGGCAAGAACTTGATCACTGTAATCCAATAGTTGTTCTAATATCTGTCGATCGCGTTCGCTAATATTAGCGTCTTCCATCAAGCCATGCACTTTATCCAGATAGTCTTCGAGAATAATGCTGCCGCCGCCGTCGACTTCTGTTAAACGCTGATAGCGATACTCATGCCATTGGTGTTTTTCATCGTCGGTTAGTGAATCGGGATAGTTGCGCGCACGGTAACGGAATAACATATCCGTCAGACGTGCGTCTTCAAAATAGAAAGTGCTATCACGCAATTCTTCGGGAGTACTGGCGCGTATTTGAGCCATCATACTTTTATCATTTTGGCCAAAAAAACCACCGCTATAAAGCATAGCATCCGGATCCTTTTGCTCAGGAAAAGCTTGCGATGAAAATACCTCGGCCAATTTTTCCGTTAAAGGATCGGCGTTGATAATTTGCTGATAATGCTGGCGGGCCTTGGCCAAATCCAATTGAATACGCTGAGCCGTAGCAGCATCCAACAAATCTGCAGTGGCAACCACCGGGCACCGATTGATTTGAATGGTTTTTAACGGAATCCGCTCAATCCCTGCTGGCAATTCTGCAACCGGGGTATATAACCGCTTGCAAACTTCTTCGGCATTTAATTCAAGTAAAGGCGCAGGATCAACAGCCAAGTCATAACAAATAACAGCATTTTTATTACTGGGATGCATCGCCAAAGGCATTATCAGGCTGGTGCAAAAGCGGCTGGCGGAAAACATACCCGATGTGTGTAACACTGGCTTTTTTTGCGCAACGTCGAGTAAATTGATCACTTCACTTTTATTACGCAACTTAAAGACATAATCGAATAACTTGGGTTGTTTCTCTTTAATTAATTTAGCGACGGCAATAGTGGCATAGACATCGGACAAGGCATCATGCGCAGCCTCATGACTGATACCATTTGCCTGAGTGATATGTTCGAGTTTAAAACTGGCACTACCATCTTCATGGCTGGGCCAAACAATCCCCTCCGGACGCAAGGCACAACACAGCCTGACCATATCGATAATATCCCAACGCGAATTACCGTTTTGCCACTCGCGGGCATAGGGGTCATAAAAATTACGATATAAGGTATAGCGGCTAACCTCATCATCAAAACGGATACTGTTATAACCCACTGCGCAGGTGCCGGGCTGGACAAACTCGGCATGAATCTGGCGAATAAACTCAGCCTCTGGTGCACCCTGCTCAAGGGCCTGCTGTGGTGTAATACCGGTAACCAAACAAGCCTCGGGATGCGGCAGCATATCAGCGGCAGGCTGGCAAAAAATAACCAAGGGCTCGCCAATAATATTAAAATTTGCGTCGGTACGAATACCGGCAAATTGTGATGGACGATCACGAGCGGGATCGATGCCGAAGGTTTCGTAATCGTGCCAATAGAAAGAAAAATCTGCCATAGAAAAAATTAATCCTTATCGAGTGTTGCTTGCTCTCATTGTTCTATGCTAATTTTTGTACTGTCAACGGATTATGACATATCGAACTTTGCAGAAGGAACTGCAACATGAAGATTAATCAATATTATCTCCCAACACTCCCTTCTCTGCCAAACGGCTTTAGCTTAATCGAACTACTCACTACCTTGAGCGTGATAATGATAACCATGGGGTTCGGTCTCTCTGGATTATCACAATGGTTACACTATCAAACCGAAACTACCCTGTTTAATTCACTCAGCCATTTAACCCAGTTCGCACGAACCACAGCCATTAAAGACGGCCAATATCTTACTATTTGCGCCAGCATCGATAAAATCACCTGCAATGGCCAATGGAACAATACGATTATCGTGTTTAGTGACATTAATACCAACGAATCGGTAGACGATCGAGACGTTATTTATCGGGTATTAACACTACCAAAAACAACCCCCTGCATCCAATGGAAGGCAGGCCTTGGTCGTCAGTATTTGCAGTTCAAACCCTCGGGAGCCAGCAATGGCACAGCGGGACATTTCCGATTTTGCGAACCTATTGGCACCACCGGTAACAAAAGGCTTGTAGTAGCGCTTAATGGTCGAACCTCGTTGAGAAGCCTCTAGCTTTAATATCAGGGAAGCTGGCAATGGGTATTTTCTTAAAGCAACTTGGCATAACCATGCTGGAGGTAGTGATCAGCATGTTTATTATCAGCGTCGGCTTACTGGGTTTGGCAGGACTACAATTAAATGCGATTAAAGACAGTTTAAACACAGCCCGACAATCACAGACGGCATGGTTGGTCAGTGAACTTGTTGAACGCATACGAGCCAACCCAGCCGGACAAGCGAACAACTACAACACAACACTGACAACGGAAAACTGCAAAAAACCAGTCAAGCTATGCTTAAACACCTCACCGAATCAATGTGGCCCAGCTGAAATGGCTGCATTTGATATCTGGGACGTTTTTTGCGGTGAGGCTTCGCAAAATGTTTTAGCCGATGCCGTTGAATCACTAAAACTATCGACCTTATCGATCTCCTGTGACAGTGACTGCGCTGCTTCCCAAGCAAACTTTAGCATCAGTCTATCTTGGCAGATTCAATCTATTGATAGCCAACAGGCTGATATCGAAAAGCAACAGATTGTTATGAAGGTAAGGCCATAATGATTGATTATCAGCGAGGTTTTAGCCTAATTGAATTAATGATTGCGATGACGCTAGGCCTGCTATTAACGGCAGGTGCCATGCAGTTTATGGCCAGCACCCGACAAACCTTTGAGCTGAATAATGATATTTCTCGCATCCAAGAAAATGGCCGTATTGCTATGGATATACTGGTTAAAGATTTGCGCATGGCAGGCTATCGACAAACATTAAATGGTGATGATACGGCTCCTCACTATTTTGATTTTCAAACCAACTGCAGCCGCGATCATCCAACCTGTACGCTCAACCAATACATTGATAGTACAGATAGCATTACCCATGGCAGTGATAGATTATCGATACAGTATGACCCTCCAGCCGATGATCTTGGCGGTGAAGCTAGAGATTGCCTAGGTAAAAAACTCGATGCCACAGAGCGACATAGCATTATTGTCAATGTTTATACGATTGATACCGTCAACGGTATTAATAGTCTTTATTGCCGTGGCTATAACAAAAACAAAGGCACATGGCTTGAGCGGGGAGCTCAACCACTGATCGATGGTATCGATAATATGCAGGTGTTATATGGCGTGACTGATACCAGCGATAGCACTGGTAGCGTGAATCAATATATGCCTCAAAGCGCATTAGAGGAATCTGACTGGCCCTATATTAAATCCGTCAGCATTGCGCTGTTGGTAAGCAACGGTTTGCAACGAGGTTTTGCCAAGGCGCAAGCGCGCAAATACCGGCTGCTTGATAGCGCGGAACTGGAAACGGCCGACACCGATCGACAGGCCCGCAGGATCTATAGCACTACAGTGCAATTAAAAAACAGTCGTTAACCGGAGCCGGCTATGCCTTCTCACATTCGTCAACAAGGCGCTGTACTAATGGTTAGCTTGATTCTATTGCTGGTAATGACTTTGTTAGGTATCGCTGCAATAGATTTATCCCAACTGCAATCGCAAATGGCTCGCAATAGTTTGCTATCGCAATATCTTCATCAAATAGCCTATAGCGAGATCCAAGCGCAGGTAAAGGCATTGGCAGACCCCGATTACCTTGACAGCGTTACTACTTCAACTACAACCCTTGAAAAACTGCAGTATCAAGGGCTCTCCAAAGATGGTGTGGGATTAATACTAACCGATGCTTTATCGGCAACGCATAATGCCAACGATGACTATACCCAATCTGGCGCAATAGCCTTTATTGGAAATACAGCACCGCCCTCTGGTTATAGTTTGGGCTCGTATGTCGGGAAAAACTACGAAATCTATATTGTCGCCGAATCAACCAGAACTCAATCAACATCAAAACAAACACAGGGGTTAAGTCGCATTGCCCCTCTACTCTAACCAAAGCATTGATCCGGCCGCAGAGCGTGTATGTTGAAAAATTGGCTACAACTAATCGCTGTTATTCTACTGCTTACAAATGGCGTTCTATTATCTGCCGATGATATTGATATCTACCCAAAGCAACGGATGCCCAATGTATTACTCGTTGTCAACGCATCTAACAAATTGCATTCCAAACAATCACTTAAAACCATCCTCGACAATTTTTATCAAACACGCAGACCCGTCACTATCGGATTAATGACATCCGATAGCGAGCATTTGGCTCATAGGTTGGTTGATATTTCCAAGAACAGTAACCTTGAAAGCTTAAAAACAGCCGTAGATTATATTAAACCTGATCAAGCTAATGTTTCTCTGGAAACCTTGCTACAAAAAGCTGTCAAAATTTTCCCCGAACAGAACTCAGTCTGTTCGGAAAACCATATCATCATACTTAACGATCAGAGCAGCCTGAGCAAAGACACCAAACCAAACAACATAAAAATTCATCGGATAGACCTTGGTCAAACTAATAACTCACAAAAAACATCCTCCGTTATTAACGATATTTTTAAGAGCACTACTAAAACCATAGATACTTTGACCACCCCTGTTATTGCCGTCAATGCCTATAACAATTTGCAGCATCGCAGCGATATTTACTTTGCCTTATTTCAACCCAGTGCATCATCACGCTGGGCGGGCAATATCAAAAAGTATCAGCTTGCCAACGGTAAAATTGTCGACGCCAATGGTGCAAATGCCATCCGGCAGGATAAAAATGCCGGTTATTTTAACGACTCTGCATTAAGTTTTTGGACATCAATAACAGACTGGAATCCTGATGATGGTGATAACACAGCGACTGTCGATGGCAATCATATAGACTATGGTGGCTATGGTTACCGACTCGACTCTCCTTCAACGCGTAAAATCTATACCTACCTCAATGACTTTACCCCTAATAACGAAGCACTAGCGACAGAAAGATTAACCAAAGACAACACCAAGATTACTGCCGAACTGCTAGGACTTAAATCTGCCGAAGTCGATAAACGCAACGTCGTACTCAACTGGACACAGGGATATCAGATGAGTGACAACCCATCGCCCAACTACTTTGTTGCCGACTTTATTCATAACCGACCTGCAGTAGTCAGCTATCGCACCTTAAATGCCGATAAAGAACAATTTGATGACACCCTATTTTCTGGCTCTAATAGAGGACTTTTCCATGCTATTGATGCCGCCAGTGGTAATCCAATTTTTAGCTTTATACCCAAACAATTACTGCCAAATCTGACTAGCTATTATCAAAATACGCCAAACCCCTTAAATAAAACCTACGGACTTGATGCTTCAATGACTGTATGGCGCCACGATAGCAATGGCAATGGTAGCGTTGTCAGTAGCTTCGGCGGTATAGATATTCCCGAGACGGGCGACCACGTCTATATTTATCAAGCGATGCGACGGGGTGGTAATAGCCTATTTGCCCTAGATGTCAGTGCTCGGCAGCAACCAAAATTGATGTGGCAAATTAACGGCAAGAAAGATCTCGACCATGATGGTCACAGTGATGCTAGCCCCGGATTTACTGATTTGGGCCAAACCTGGTCACGCCCGCAACTGGCCACTCTGCGCTGGAATTGCACCGATGGCATAACCGGCTGCCAAGATAAAAAAGTCATTTTCTTTGCCGGTGGTTACGATAGCAAACATGACCATCTCGACCTTAGCCATAGCGATCAGGGCAATGCTATTTATATGGTAGATGCGATCAGCGGCAAGTTGCTATGGAGCGCGGGTAAACACGGTCATGATCTTGAGCTGGATAATATGCATTTCAGTATTCCAGCCGATGTTACCGTTGCCGATATTAATGGGGATAATTATGCCGATGTTTTATTTGCCATCGATATTATGGGACAGTTATGGCGCTTTGATCTTAATCAACAGACTAACAATAAAGACGATTTTGCTAAAGGCACCACAGGAGCAATGATTGCCAATCTGGGCGGTGATAATCGTCATTTTTATAATGCTGCTGATATTGCCTATATCCGTCTTCGTGGCCAAACACCTTTTTTAAGCATTGCCGTGGGCAGTGGTTATCGGCCACAGCCTGATAATACTACTATCAAAGATCGCTTCTTTGTTGTTTTTGATCACCATCCATTGACGCCTCCTGCTAATTACAACTATGTGGGTACTAGGGTTATTACCGCCTCCGATATGGCCGCTGTCACGGTCAATCCTAGATTGCATACCCGATCCAGAGCTAATCAGTATGGCTGGTATCTCAATATGGATAGCGCTAATGGTGAAAAAATTCTGTCTTCATCGGTCAGCTTCAATCATCAACTTTTATTCACCACTTATATACCGAGCAGTCAAAATAATAACTGTACAAACACTCGAAGAGAAATAGGCACTGCAAGATACTATATTTTAAACCTACTAAAGGGCCATTCAGTTTTATCTATTTCAGGCAATAGGCAGGCCTATAAAGAGCTTCAACGGCAGGGCATCCCCACTCAACCCAGCATCATTTTTACCACTGAAAATAACTGCATAGCCAATTGCAACACCTCAAACCCATCCCTCAGCAAACAGGACAAGCTGATCGTCTGTATCGGTACTGAGTGCATTAACGATACTGTCGATTTATCCCTGCACAAAACCTATTGGAGAGAATATTGAAAATCAATCGTAGCCGGAAAATCGGATTTACCTTATTGGAAATGTTAGTGGTACTCGTCATCATTGGCCTATTGGCATCCATAGCGATGGTAAATTATCAGGCCTTTGTATTAAAAAGTAATAGAGCAGGCGATGCTCTGCCCTACCTCAATCATATTATGCAGGCGCAGGAGCGTTATGCTGCTGAACAAGGAAGCTATACCGAGGATTTAACCGCTTTAGGTTTCGACGAGGCCCCAATATCACCGGGGGGTCACTATAAAATTGAGGCCGTAGCCTGTGACGGCAGTATTGTTAGATGTGTCAACTTAAGGGCTCTTGCTCAGGGCAACCAAAGCAAGGATAGCAATGACAATGATCTTGATAAGGACGGGAAATATGGCGATATCAGCTATAACAGTCGCGGTGAAAAAACCGGCCTAGATTGAATAGGCATTCAGCTGTAAACCCGAGGCACTCGCAAAGGCATTCTGGTCAACACTTCATAACCAATAGTCCCTGCGCATTCAGCCACTTCATTGGCGGTTAGATGCTCACCCCAAAGCACTACTTCATCACCCACAGCTACATCAGCCAAATCGGTAATATCGACGGTGATCATATCCATTGACACTCGACCGACTAGCGGAGCACGGTTGCCATTAATAATAACCGGCGTTCCATTACGCGCCTGTCGCGGATAGCCATCACCATAACCAACAGCAATGGTGGCAATTTTTGAGGGGCGTTTAGCGGTCCAATTAGCGGAGTAACCTACAGATTCACCCACATCAATATCGCGCACCGCTACAACCTCTGATGACAAGGTCATAACATGACGTAATTTATCCGCATCTTGATGAGCACCACTAAACGGTGTGTTGCCATAAAGCATATAACCCGGTCGATTCCAGTGCTGTCTGGCCTGCGGCCACGCCAACAGTCCCGATGAATTACTGATGCTTAGCGGAGCATTGATACCTTCAACACTGGCCATAAATTGCTTGATCTGTTGATCGGTAAAGGTGCTATCAAGCTCATCGCCACAGGCTAAATGGGTCGCGATAACTATTTCATCTAACACATTGTCGCTGGCTTGAAGTTGCTGGTAATAAGTACTGACATCGCCAAGACCAATACCTAAACGATGCATACCGCTATCCACTTTTAACCATACGGTAACCGGCTGAGTTAAATCGGCATCAATAACACTGTCTAGCTGTTGCTGATTATTCAACATCAACCAGTAGTTATTTTCTGCGGCATGGATGACTTCCTGTTGATTAAAGACACCCCCCATCAATAGCACGGGCTTATTAATACCAGCCTGACGTAATTCATCAGCCTCTTCAATACAGGCCACCCCAAAAGCCGCCGCCATCGAGTCCAACGCCTTAGCTACCGCGACAGCGCCATGGCCATAGGCATTTGCTTTAACCACAGCAAGACATTGTCCATCCGGGACTAAACCCTGTGCTAATTGAAAATTATGCTGTAGCGCCTGTAAATCAACGCGCGCTATTGTCGGCCTGGCCATAACAATGTATTTCCTGAATAAGTTAGTAGTTATATTTGTGGGCAGAAAACAAAGCCTGTGCCTTTTGCCAAATATCGCCCACCTTGCCATCACCTACCGGTTGGCCATCCACCTCAATCACCGGCACCACCTCTTTACTGGAACTGCTAAGCCAGACTTCATCAGCATTGCGTAGCTCATCCATCGTTACCACCCGCTCTTCAACCGGTATAGAACTTTGCTGGCGCAGCACATCCAATAAAATAAGCCGAGTAATGCCGGGTAAAATCTGCTTATCCAGTGACGGGGTAATCACTTTACCCTCTTTAACAATATAAGCATTAACCGCACTGCCTTCAGTCATTTCACCACGCTCATTATAAAGGATGGTTTCATCATTGCCTTCACTATAACCCTGCTGGTAATGCATCACATTACCTAATAGAGCGGTCGTTTTAATATTACATTGTCTCCAGCGTAAATCTTGCATTGTGGAGACTTTATAGCGCTTCACCAGATTGCGATCAGCCACAGGCTCCGGCGGAATTTCAAAGGCAAAGGCAAATACGGTGGGTGTTAGATCTTCGGGGTAAGCGTGATTTCGTTTGGTATCAGCACCGCGACTAACGTGAAAATAAATCCCCAAATTACCCGCACCATTTTTTTCGCTCAGGGTAGTAGCAATTTCACGCCATTGATCATGGCTATAGATAAACTGAATATCCAACGAATTAAGGCCATTATTCATGCGGTCGATATGGGGACCAAAACCCACCAACTTACCTTGGTAGGAAGGAATCACTTCATAAATACCATCACCAAATAAAAAACCTCTATCCATAGGCGAGATCTTGGCCTGCTCCATCGGCAGGTATTCACCGTTTAAATAGACAATACTCATCACTAAAACCTATTTTTAATTAAAATCTTACTCACTAAAACCGATTATCTGCCGCAAGTTGGCAATCATCCTTTGTCCTTCAGCTAAAGGCAAACTATCTTCGGTTAAGTTTGGCTCTTTGGTAACGCCATCTAGGCCGCCGCGGCTGACGATATACGCTAAAATTTGCTGTGAATTTATCCGCTGCAATAAATCAGCCTGTTGCCAATGGGCCAGCATGGCTATTAAGCCATAAGCTGCCCAATTAGACACATCAGCAATCACCAGTTCATCGCAACGGGTAATCGATGGAGTAATATCCAGCTGCGTTATTGCTTTATGGATATTACCCATACCAATTTCATTGCCGCCATCACCAATCGCTAAGGTAGGGCAACGCGCATGATTAAGGAAAAAGTCAAAGCTGGCACAACGGTCGCTAATATCTTCACCATGCATATTGCAGTAGATGCCCTGCTCGGTTAAACCTGCGCGCTCAATCGATAACACCAGATCAGGCTGTAATTTTTCTAGCACCTGCTGTGCTGCAGCCTCGGCACTATTCAAATCATTAACCGTAATTTCATAGACCCGATAATTCGCGGCAATCGCTTTTGACAGAGGCGCATCACAGACAATCACGGGGCTGGCACCTAAAAAGTCCAGTGTTTGGTATAAGGCTATCGCACCGACTGGGCCATCTGTTTCAAAACTATTCAATACCGGAAAGCCGGTGCCCAGTAATACCGTGCCTTTGCATGCCTGCAATAATTTTGCCGCACGCAGACAATATCCCGAGCTTAGTGCCGGCTGCACATCGCGCATACCCCGTAAATTGCGCGCCACCAGTAAATCTTCAATGGATTGACTGAGTGCAAGATCATGTTGATGATCAATAGCATTCATTTTCTTTAGCACCGTTGCAAGGATATTTGCTGAAAGTTGGCTTCGGCAAAATGCAATAAACTATGTGCTTGCTCCATCGATATGGGCTCAAAACAAACCTTGGCACCCGCTGATAATTGCGCCAACCTTGCGGTATCAATAGAAATCATTGAACCAATTTTGGGATAGCCGCCGATGGTTTGGCGATCATTCATCAATACAATCGGCTGGCCATCGGCAGGGATTTGAATAGCACCATGACAAATACCCTCTGATAAAATACCCTCAACCGATGACTGAATGCTTTGTCCTGTTAAACGATAACCCATACGATCACAGCGATCAGAGACGGTATAGTCACTGGTAAAAAACAATCGTTGCTGTACCTCGCTAAAGGTTTCTTGCTGATAGCCCAAAATAACTCTCGCCGTTAATGCATTGCCGTACTGTGGCCGATCATTATCAGCAACAGCATAATGTTGCGCTGTGTGATAACCGGCACAGGGCAATACATCATTCTGCTGTAGAGGCTCACCACTGAGACCGCCAATCGACTCTCGGCTTACCGTTGCGGCGCTACCAAAACTGTGGGAAATATCAAAACCACCGCTCACCGCCAAATAACTTCGACAACCCTGCTGTGCATAACCCAGCTCGATATAATCACCGGCTTTGACCGAATGACTCTGCCACAGTTGGCAGGGCTGACCATTAATCGTTAGAGGCATATCGGCACCGGTCACCGCTATTACGGTATCGACATAGGCTTCAAGTGATAGGCCACCAATACTAATTTCCAAAGCGGTATCGCTAGATGCAGCGTTTTCAACCGCGGCTCCACAAAGACGAGTAGCCCAACGAAAAGCCAGTGGATCCAGAGGCCCGCCGTTGGTTAAGCCAATACCATGAAAACCAAAACGACCGGCATCCTGAATCAAGGTTAATATACCGGGGTTAATGACTTTGAAGCCACTTATCACAGCTCACCCCCCAATGCTAAAAACCGACTGCGGGAAATAGCTTCAAACCGAATGCGATCACCAACAGCCACCGGCATACTCGGCTCTGCCGCCGGATCAAACATGCGCTGCGGACATAAACCCACTAAATTCCAACCTCCGGGCGATGGCGCCGGATAAACAGCGGTTTGACGGTCGGCAATACCAACGGCACCTCGAGGTACTTTTTGTCGCGGTGTTGATAGACGTGCGGTGGCAATTTTTTTATTCACTTGACCTAAATAAGCAAAACCCGGAGCAAAGCCAATGGCATAAACGCGATATTCCTGCTCTTGGTGTAAATCAATCACCTGCTCAATCGACAGCTCGGCATTGGCAGCAATAAGCTCTAACTCTGGCCCCGACTCCGTACTGTAATAAACCGGCAAGGTGACTAATTCGCCCTGCCCTAACTGCACATTATCCTGTTCCGCCAATATCGTTGTTAAGGTTTGGCGAATATAAAAATGATCGGTTTTTAAGGCATCAAAAATTAGCGTTAGCGAGGCATAGGAAGGAATTAAATCAATCAGTACAGAGTCTAGCGCAGCGCTAACAGCCACTGTGGCCACCTGCACTCGAGCCGCCACCTCTGGTGATGCCTGAGCAGAAAAGCCAGCCTCATCAAAATAAATAATCAGCGCATTTTCACCCGCCAGTGCTATTCTCATCCGTTAATTAACTCACGAATGTCCTGAATAGCCTGCACGCCAGCTTTATTATCACCATGCACACAGAGCGTATCAGCCTGCAACTTTAGCGTATTACCATTAATTGTAGTGACGCTTCCTTCGTTACATAACTGTTTCACCTGAGCGAGCATTTTTTCTTTGCTATGAACAGCATCGGGTTTTGAACGTGCCAGCAATCTGCCATCATCGTCATAACAACGATCAGCAAACGCTTCAAAACAAAGATTCAATCCAAAACGCTCTGCTGCCGATTGATGCTCGGCATTTTGCAAAGTTGCCTGTAGCATCAGTGTCAGAGGACGATGGTATTCAGACATAGATGCCATAATGGCATCGC
This sequence comes from uncultured Oceanicoccus sp., assembly GCF_963968385.1. NCBI lineage: Bacteria > Pseudomonadati > Pseudomonadota > Gammaproteobacteria > Cellvibrionales > Spongiibacteraceae > Oceanicoccus > uncultured Oceanicoccus sp. The sequence continues at coordinate 5,156 of NZ_CAXAHB010000003.1, read as the reverse complement.
GCACATCGGGTTTTGCCATCATATCGTTATAAAGTGCGCCGTGAGGTTTGACATAGTCCAGTGTAAGACCTGCACTAGCTGCCATACCATCGATTGCCGCAATTTGGTAATGCATCAAACTAATAATTTCTTCGCTACTGCACTGCATCGAGCGGCGACCAAAACCGACTAGATCGGGATATGACGGATGGGCACCGATGACAACCTGATGCGCTTTAGCCAGCGCCAAGGTTTTGCGGATCACCATCGGGTCGCCAGCGTGAAATCCACAGGCGATACTAGCCTGATCGATATAAGGCATCACCGCGGCATCCATTCCCATAGTCCAACTGCCAAAGCTTTCGCCCAAATCACAATTTAGCTGTAATGTCATAGTGGCTACTCCCATGCTGTGCTATAAAAAGGTTGGTATTCAATAGTACTGCCGTTAGCACTATAAATTGGATAACTGGCTATTGGGAATATCGGTGACCAACATACAACCCGGCTCGTGGGTAATACAGAATGATGGTTTGGCCTGTTCCAAAATAACCTGTGGCGTGACACCACAGGCCCAAAAAACCGGAAGTTCATTGGGATTAATATTAACCGTGTCACCAAAATCTGGCTGATTAATATCATTGATCCCAATTAGGGCAGGGTCACCCAAATGAATAGGCGCGCCATGAACCGATGGAAAACGACTAGAGATTTCTACCGCACGGATGGCATCCGCCGCCAAAAAGGGACGCATACTAACGACCATTTTACCGCTAAAGCGTCCGCAGGGACGACAGTCAATATCGGTACGATACATGGGCACATTAAGGTTTTGGCTAAGATTGCGTATCTCAAGGCCTTCGGCAATCAGCGATTGTTCAAAAGAAAAGGAACAGCCCAATAAAAAGCTGACTAGATCATCACGCCAATAGTCTTTAATATCGGCAACCGATGCTTTCAGTTCACCATATTCAAAAATACGGTAACCGGAAATATCAGAACGGATATCAATATCTTCACCCAGATCAGGCAACATATAATCGCCAGCCTGTGAAGCCATACCCACCAAGGGGCAAGGCTTTGGGTTTAACTGACAAAACTGCAGAAATTCGTCAGCCCAATCTTTTGGCAAAATCACCAAATTACATTGTACAAAGCCGGCGGCATAGCCGGAAGTGTTAGCTGTGTGCTGGCCATTGCGGATGCGCTGGCGTAATGCTAATGGAGAGATTTCAGCAGTAGGCATAACAGTTGCTCTGGTTAATTATTAATAGCGCTTAGGTAACCTCTATTGCCTGCTGTTCAATTTTTGCTTGCCATATTTGTGGGCCGGTTTTGTGAACAGACTCACCACGATGGTCAACTGCAACCGTCACCGGCATATCTTCTAATTCGAATTCGTAAATAGCTTCCATACCCAATTCGGGAAAGCCAACCACCTTGGAAGATTTAATTGCTTGGGCAACTAAATAGGCTGCACCGCCTACCGCCATTAGATAAACCGATTGATGATCTTTAATCGCTTCAATCGCGGTTGGGCCTCGCTCGGCTTTGCCGATCATACCTAACAGGCCGGTTTTTTCTAACATGGTGCGAGTAAACTTATCCATACGGGTTGCCGTTGTGGGTCCAGCAGGGCCGACAACTTCATCACCGATAGGATCTACCGGCCCGACGTAATAGATAAAACGCCCTTTCATAGACACCGGCAATTGTTCACCAGCGGCAATCATATCGACCATTTTTTTATGCGCGGCGTCACGGCCGGTTAGCATTTTACCGTTTAATAATAGGGTATCTCCGGGTTGCCAGGTTTTCACTTCTTCCGGTGTGACGGTATCGAGATTAACACGCTTAACATTGCCACCGGCTGCGCGGGTAACCTCGGGCCAGTCTTCCAGTTTTGGCGGTGTTAAGGTGGCGGCGCCGGCGCCGTCCAAGGTAAAGTGGGTATGGCGCGTCGCTGCACAGTTAGGAATAATCGCAACCGCTTTGTTGGCCGCATGGCTTGGATAATCTTTTACTTTGATATCCATAACGGTGGTCAGACCACCCAGACCCTGAGCGCCAATGCCTAGTTTATTGACCTTTTCATGCAGCTCTAGACGCAACTCTTCAGCACGGTTACTGGCACCACGCTGTTGTAAATCCTGAATATCGATAGGCTCTAACAAGGCTTCTTTGGCTAATAACATCGCTTTTTCGGCGGTACCACCAATACCGATACCCAGCATGCCCGGTGGACACCAACCGGCACCCATCTGGGGCACCATCTGCAACACCCAGTCGACTACAGAATCGGAGGGGTTAAGCATGGCAAATTTTGACTTGGCTTCACTACCACCGCCTTTGGCCGCAACGTGGACTTCCACTTTGTCACCGGCAACAATTTCATAGTGAATAACGCCGGGGGTATTGTCTTTGGTGTTAGTACGGGCGCCATCTGGATCAGCCAGAATAGAGGCACGAAGCACATTGTCCGGATCCATATAAGCGCGACGAATACCTTCGTTACACATATCGGTCACCGACATATCCGCTTGCCACTGCACATGCATCCCGACCTTTAAAAACACCGTCACAATACCGGTGTCCTGACAAATGGGGCGATGCCCTTCGGCACACATACGAGAGTTAATTAAAATTTGTGCAATCGCATCTTTAGCGGCCGGGTTTTGCTCGCGTTGGTAGGCTTTATCCATAGCCTGAATAAAATCTACCGGATGGTAATAGGAAATATATTGCAGCGCACCGGCTATGCTTTCGATCAAATCTTCTTGACGGATTACAGTCATCGAAAATAAACCTCTCGTTCAGTAGGGTCTTGTGGAAAAATAGGAGCGTGATTATACACCAAGGTAGCCATTGCCGCGAAAATGAGTATGGCTAAAAAGCACTACGGAGAGAGGGTGTCTTGTGTTTGTTGCATTTGCCCAATTTGTTGCTTTAGGTCACCTATATCGCGGTTAACCTGACGGCGGAAGCCATTAATAGATTCAACCCATTCCTCAGTGGCTTTAACACGGCGATCCAAATTACTGATATCAGCACTAACACGGTTAGTTTTATCAGCCACTGCCTCCAAAGATCTTCCCTGCAGCTTAAGCAGACGCTGACTCTCAGTCACCTGCGCCTGCAACTGCTGGGTTTGCTTTAACTGTTTAGTCAGCCCCGCCACGGCATTATCTCGTTGAGTCATTTGCTGCTTAGCGGATGCGATAAAGGCATCAATAGTCTTTATACTGCCAGCATGCTGCTTCAACAGAACATCATTTTCGGCAAACTGCTGTTTACTTTTTTTCCAGACATTGTCCCAAATTTTGCGTACCTCGGAATCCAATTCACGGAGTTTAACCTTCATCGCGGCGCTGGACTGGTCCATACTTTCATCCGTTACCATTAGACGACGCTCCAGATCACCAATACGCAACTCATAGTTTTGCAGCGATTTTTCGGCTATCTGTAGCTGTTGGTATAAATAACCCGCCAGTGCTGCCGTCGCCAATAACACTAGCACTACCAGTGTCAAAATGGACTTGGTCACTGTGGAAGTAGCGCCCGCGTCACCAACTTCAGGCACTTCCCCCAAACGACTCGCCAGCAAACCTTTGGCTTGAGTTCGCTGAAAGGAAGCAATCTCATCATGGGCAGGGGTTATTTCAGGCACATGATCTATAGAGTCATTATCTCGTTGGGACATAAAGTTATTCACATCATCCTATTAATATTGCACGATTTAGCACAATTATTAGCCAAAATGATCGCAGAGCGATTATTGATCGTAACACTAGCAAATTGGCGCAACTGTACACAGATTTTTATTAAACATAGCAAAAATTTTTATCGATGCGGCCATTTAACGATTTTATAGACTCTGAAATACAATTTGGGTTTCCTTTTATCGATAAATAGCCTATATAGTTATATTAAATTCAATGCCTTACCAGCTATTTGCTGAATCAGTGACAGTTGGGTTAGGGGATTGAAAACAATAAACTCATTCCAGTTTTAGGGGATTCTCAATGGAAAGCTTCATCAGTCATGATATTTTGTTTCGCTGGCTACACGTCATCTTTGGGATTACGTGGATCGGCCTTTTGTATTACTTCAATTTTATCCAGGGCGAGTATTTCAAAGAGGCCGAGGCCAGTGCTAAAGCCGATGCTACTAAAAAGCTGGCCCCTCGCGCATTATGGTGGTTCCGCTGGGGCGCCATGTTCACCTTTATCACTGGGGTATTGTTGTTAATCGGTATCCGCAAAACTTGGGGTATTGATGGCTATATCACCATGGGCGCTCTGATGGGTACGCTTATGTTTTTGAACGTTTGGCTGATCATCTGGCCAAACCAGAAGATTGTCACGGGTATCGTTGACGGCGACGCTGCCGTAGCTGGCCCTAAAGCGCTGTTAGCCTCACGCACCAACACCCTCTTCTCTATGCCGATGGTTCTGGGCATGACCGCGTCTACTCACGGCGGCGGTGCTGCGAGCAATTTAGTTGACCACGCGACTCTGCCGGCCGTGGACCCGTCGATGGGTTTGCTAGCTGTAATTGCCATTATTATTCTTTTGGAAGCCAATGCTATCTTCGGTAAGGTTGGCCCAATGGCATCGGTTAAAGGGGTTATCCACTGCTCTGTTGCCTTAACTGTTGTTTGTCTGAGCTTATTACAGTTTGTATAAGTAGCAGGCTAAGTGATATCGAAGCCCGGCTAGTCCGGGCTTTTTTGTGCCTTTAAAAAACCTGATTGCCACCAAGGCGCCAATAACAGGCAAAAAAAACCCCGACAATGCCGGGGCTCTTTATCAGCGCTAAAGCGGTTATTACATCATACCGCCCATACCACCCATACCACCCATGCCGCCCATATCAGGCATAGCAGGGGCGCCGGCAGCTGCTTCAGCAGGAAGATCAGCAACCATCGCTTCGGTGGTGATCATCAAACCAGCAATAGAACCGGCTGCTTGCAGTGCTGTACGAGTTACCTTGGCAGGATCAAGAATTCCCATCTCGATCATATCACCGTACTCGCCAGTACCCGCATTAAAGCCAAAGTTACCTTCGCCGTTCTTGATTTTATCAAGCACAACCGAAGACTCATCGCCGGCATTATCAACAATTTGACGTAAAGGGGCTTCCATCGCACGACGGGCCAAGTTAATACCCACCGTTTG